>JBCCQK010000077.1:0-21482 GCA_039024375.1 Bacteroidota bacterium | reverse complement strand
TTTTTGTTGGTTTTATATTTTTAATTAATATGTTGGCACGGATTTTGGAACACATCTTTTAACAAATGTAGAATCTGACACTACTTACCAAAATACAACGAAAAGGTATCAAAAATAGATAATCGCAGCATCCATTTTTATCCTTTCGATTTAGCTTATCTCAGACACTATTAGCCAGTAACCAAAGAATTTAGCTACTCTAAGACACTTTACACAACAACAAAAAAGGTATTACAAAATTTTCAACGGCTGGAAACTAGGTGACTTCTACCTTAATTTTCTCCGTGGAATTGCTTATTTCATCGACTCGTTGGTGAACTAGTTTTCTATTTTTGTAAAAGTAGAATAGCTAACAACGTTTTGGTGTGCAAGAGACGAAATCGAAAGTAGCCCTTCTTGAAAAGAATAAAAGTATAAAATATTGATAATGAATATTTTATATTTCTACTATCAATCATTTTGAACTTTGGTTTCCTCTCATAAACTTACTGTTCTTTCGGTATAAACCGAAACGAGTTGTGGTACCCCTATTTTCAAAATTATTCAAAATTTTCGGATTATGACACCTTTGAAGCACCTCGTTTTACTCACACTTACACTCTCTACTATCTCTGCTTCGGCGGCAATCACGTCGTCCGAAATTGATTTCATCAACAACAATTTAGAATTTGCCAAACAAAAAGCGCAAACCGAAGGCAAACTAATTATGGTGGATTTCTGGGCTAGTTGGTGTGGCCCCTGCAAATGGATGGACAAGGAGACTTTTGGCCAGTCGGAAGTATCTAAGTACTTGAATAATAGTTACATATCTCTCAGAGTCGATATTGACAATTTTGATGGCATGGACATCCGCAATGCCTACAACGTTCGCTTTTTGCCAACCATCATCGTATTGGACCCACACGGAAATATTATCCAAAAGTACGAAGAGTCGATGGCACCCTCTAAATTATTGAGAGAACTGAAAGCGCACGAAAAACTCAGAAAGCCGACGGCTGGTTCAAACCGAGTCATCAGAAATGCTCCGATAAACTATAGCAGAACAGAATCTGACGCTCATCGTCCAGCAATTTCAACGGATAGACCAAGTAATTCTTCTAGAAGACGTAAACCCTTTATCCCTGCTATTACCCCAAAGAAAGATAAAAAAATAACAAGCGTCACTAATGAAAGGAAAAGTAAAAAGCAACGGATGTACTCAACCAGTACGCCTGTTACCCGAATCGAAACTCAGCCTAATACGCCTCCTACAGAGCAGCCACCTAGTTATAGTAATGACATTTATAAAACCTCTGCTCCCGACAAGTTATCCAATGGTCCTGTCAAAGAATTTGGCATCAGCGAAGAAGGCATAAGTGAGGTAGGTTTGTATCAAATGAACGTGAAAAAAGCGCCCCGAACAGGTTTCAGTGTACAGGTTGGTGCCTATTATAACTACAAAAGCGTGTTAACCGAAGTAGCCAAATTCCAAAAGAGTTTCGCCGAAGAAGTTTTAGTTCATATTTCAGAATATAGAGGAACCACTTGCTACAAAGTGATGCTAGGTCATTATACCAATCGGATGGATGCTTTTAATGATACCAAACTATTGCGTGCTTCGGGAGTTACGGATGCTTTTGTTAAAGATTTGGCAACGCTTAAAAACTATGTAAAGAGACCTTAATACGATATCAAGATATACTACTATTTTACAACTATACGAAGTGAAGTTTCATTGTGGAACTTCACTTTTTTTATGCTACTACGTGGTTTTTAGGGGGAAAGATTTTTGAATGCTGTCTATTGATTGAAGATAGGCAAGAGCTAAAATAGAAGTTCTATTGGCTACCCTACATGTAAGGATTGAAAATGTTAAAATACGGCATTTGTCGTAGGTATATTTGTATCTACGACAAATGCCGTATATATTTGTGGCATGTATTTACACACAAGGTCTGCTTTATCAAAATCGACGGATTTTTAATGGTAGTTGACAGTACACCGACTACTAGTCCGGTAATCGGCTATTTTTGACTTTGCTCGTCACCACGAAAATAAAAATCATAAAACATGAACCTACAAATTATCGTCCTAGCTATTTTTATTAGTCTTGGAAATTATAAAGCTACCGAGTCAGCAAGCCCAATTTCAACAAAGCCAGTAGCTAATCAATCTCCACCTCTAGTAGAGGTATTAATTTCCGAGTTGATAGGTAAAATGAATCTACCGGGACTATCATTAGCAGTTAGCAAAAATAATCAGGTGATTTACGCTAAGGGATTTGGATACAGCGATGTAGAAAATAAAATCAGAATGACTACCGAAACGAGAATCCGTACTGCTTCGGTCGCCAAAGTCATTACGGCTACTGGCCTTGGCCGATTAGTATCAGAAGGGAAATTAGACTTAGATGCGCCCATTAAAAACTACATTCCATACATCAGCACTACTTACGCAAATTTGACAACTCGTCAACTAGCTGGCCACACGGCGGGCGTCATTCACCGAAAAAAAGGAATGGGATACACCAAGAAGCAGTACACTGAGGTACAAGATATGGTCAATATTGCAAAAGATGAACCCTTACTTTTTGAACCAAATACGGATTATCACTATTCGACTTATGCTTTTAGCCTGTTGGCCGCAGTAATTGAAGGGGCGAGTGGTCATCGTTATACCAATTATTTGGCGGGAGAAATTTTTGGGCCGTTAAGTATGAACCAAACGAGTCCCGAAAACTTGAAACAACTAACCGATAGCGATGCGAGGTGCTATTTTTTTCAAAAAGGAAAAAGAAAATTGAAAAAACAACCGACTAATGGTAGCTATAAACTAGCGGGTGCCGCTTTTCGGAGTACGCCAACCGATTTGGTCAAAATGATGCACGGATATTCCAATGGACTCATTGCTTCCGAAACGGTCAAAGAAATGTTTACCAGCCACCAGTTGAAAAATGGAGAAAAAACCAATGTTGGTATCGCTTGGCGGTCTTCCTTTGACCCTTTTGGCAACGCTCCCGTTGACCACGCAGGATTCTGGATGGGCGCTAGAACCGTCGTTGTTCACTATCCCGAGCAGCAGTTGAGCATTTCTATTATGACTAACGCACAGGTCCCTTTTTTTATCGAAGAAACGGCTCATATAATAGCCCAATTATTTATGGAAAAAGAAACAAATCCCTCGGTAATTAATGACTTTAACCAAACGGTAAAAGTCACTACACATTTTAATGAAAACACTAAAAATCTGACTGGACAACTAAAAATAGAAGGACAAAAAGGTCAACTAGAAGTAGCTACGGATGGATTTTTAGCAACTAACAAAATCCACTATTTAGGCTTTGGGAACCATTATGCGATGGTGACCTCACTCGGTTTACTCTATCTTCAATTGGACAATCAACCCAACTTGGAGGGAAAAATATTCCTTTACGAAAATAGGAATAAACAAAATCCTGTGAAGGGAAGAGCGGCAGTATCGGTCCAGCCTATTACCAAATAGCCATTAACTCTGCCGAAGGGTCATCGTCCAACAAGGGTTGATTTTTCAGCAGCTCTAGTAGCAAGATATAAAAGTTAAAAAAGTTTTTGAAAGGCGCCGAAGCTACGATTTTGAAATATTGCTTTTGGGTAGTTACTTCCGTAATCCGTTGCAAGTCTTCTAGTATTTTTTTATCAAAAGATTGCGCCCGATTTTTTTGGGAAAGGGCAAATATTTTACGAATGGTATGTGGCGTCAGAGCCACTAAAACACCCCGATTTAGGATAACGACTAATTCGGGGGCTTGTGCTTCGGCCAATAAACGGTCTTCCAAATCATTGAGGGAAATGAAGGCGGCAAGGTCCCTAGCAAACCAAACATCTAATAGCGTTAACTCATTATCTGTTTCCCTTTTTTGGTGATTATATACTTGACGAAGGGCTTGACTTTTCTCCAACATTTGAGCTAACGTTGTCTGATTAACTTCATCTACTTCTTGACAAATTCCGTAAGCGTAGTTAGCGGGTAAAATAGCTTTTTCTTCGTCTAGTGGTAAATCGGGACAAGTAGTTGAATCTACCAAAAAAGTAGCGATTTCACTGATTTCTTTCCGCCGATTTGCCAGAAAACCCCGTTTGATAGCGTATTGGGTCGGTAAATAGTGGGTCAAAAAAGAAAATAGCTGTTCATCTGCAGCTTGGTATCTGTCGTATAGGTAAAGGCCCGATTGGTTGAAGAGATGGTCAAAATTGGTCATGCCAGCGCCATTTCAATTAGGGCTTTATCTTCGGCAGAGAGCGGTAATGTTAGCGCCGCCGCTTGGCCGTCGTTGGACATTTTTCGCCACGTTTTCCGCAGAATGTCTAATACTTTTTCTTCGGGATGCTTAGACGCAAAATCAGTAAAATAGTGTTCCAAAAAAACCAAGCAAATCACATCTTCCAGAGTTTGCGTGTCTGCGTCTCGCTTGAGTTGCTTTTTTAATACCAAAAACTTCACTCGGTCAATTGTTTCCGATTCGTAACCAACTTTTTCTAAAACTTCGCCCGCTTTTTCGGCGTGAAAAGTGCGCAATTTTGACCGCCATTGATTGTAGCCTTTTCGACCCAATGGATACGCACTTCTAGGAATTTCCCAACGGCAGAGATGCTGACAACGAGCCGCCAAATGGAGTGCTTCGGGAGCAGTAGGAGCAAAATTGGACAAACTTTGCGTCATGCGTTGAGCATACAGTAACTCTTTGGGATAGTTTTTCCCTTCAAAAGATTCTACATTGGGGTCTTGGCTATTCAAGGCATCAAAAGCAGAAATAGCTGACTGGAACTGTTCGGTAGTTGATGTCATATAATTAGATATCCGTACAAAGGTTATTGCTGATAAAAAGTCATTTTTGAGTAGAAAAACAAAGGTAAGAAGAAAATATAGACCAGCAAAAACTATCTTTTTTCGTTAACAAATCTTCAAAAAAATAGACTTTTTTTAAAGATTTCGCAATTTCATTTTTTTTTGACATTTCAAAATGACCAATCTATTGAAAAGTAAAATATGATTTCACCGAATCTTCTACGGCAAACACTTTACTTTTTTTTAAAAAATTTTAAAAATTACCATAAACAACCTTTTTGGGACATAAAACAGTTATTTTAAAAAATTAAATTTCTTCCCTATTTTTTTGTCAAATCGTTAAAAAAGTCCGATTTTTATCCTTCTTGACAAAAATAACCTTACCAGATTATTCCCCGTTCAACTAACTGATGAACACCCGACCTAAGAAAGATTTTTATTATTTTTGAAAACAAGTAGCCGATTTTGTTATTCAAATTAGTAAAATCTCCGAAAAGTTAGGTACTTTAATTGTACCTGCAAACCATAGCGCAACCACTGTTGTCAGACGGTTAATTGAAAATTAATTTTCGTGTGGTGACCCAACTAAGTGTGTAGTCCTAGTGCGAAAGATACTCTTTCTTTGACAATGGATGGCCAACATTTTAAGAAAACATTTAGGACTACAATAAATGTTTTCCTAAAATGCTGACTCCAAACCACTTCACGTTGGAGAACCAAAATAATAGATTTAAAGATATGAAGAAGCCGAACAAAGGATTGTACGTTCCGAGTATGGAAAAAGACTCGTGTGGAACAGGATTTATTGCCAATTTGAATGGTACAAAGACGCACAAGGTCATTGAAGACGCGTTGACAATGTTGCAGAATATGGAGCACAGAGGGGCTTGTGGATGTGAAGAAAATACGGGAGACGGTGCGGGTATTTTAATTCAAACCCCACACGAATTCTTTAAGAAAAAAGTGAAAGGTGTCGGATTTGAAATTCCCGATTTTGGAAAATACGGAGTCGGAATGGTTTTTTTTCCAGCAGATAAGATACTGAAAGAACAGTGTCGAGTACTTCTGAATGACTACATTGATGAATTAGGCTTCGACTTGTTGGGCTATCGAAAAGTACCCACCGATAACGAAGAAATTGGACCTTCTTCCAAATCCGTGGAGCCAAAAATGGAACAGGTTTTTGTGCAGCCCAAGGAAGAAATGGAACTCAAAAAATTAGAGCGCAGACTCTACGTGTTGAGAAAATTCTCGACGCACAAGATTCATATTACCTATCCAGAAGTTAAGAATGATTTCTACATCACTTCTTTTTCCTACAAAACAATCGTTTACAAGGGGCAAATGACGACTTGGCAAGTGCGTCCTTACTACGCAGACTTGCAAGACGAAGATTGTAAGTCGGCCATCGCCTTGATTCACTCCCGATTCTCTACGAATACGGTACCTCGGTGGAAATTGGCCCAACCGTTTCGCTACGTGGCGCACAATGGAGAAATAAATACCGTTCGAGGAAACTTAAATTGGTGGAAATCAAAAGCTGACTTGTTGGAATCTACCCTATTTTCCAAGGAAGAATTGGAAAAACTACACCCTATTTGTGGTGAAAACTTATCCGATTCGGGTAATTTTGATAACGTCTTAGAATTTTTAGTATTGGGTGGTCGGTCCATTCCCCACGCTTTGATGATGATGATTCCCGAAGCGTGGCAGAATGATGACGACATGCCCGATTACAAAAAAGCCTTCTACGAATACCACAAAACGTTAATGGAACCTTGGGACGGCCCCGCTTCTATCTGTTTTACCGACGGAATCTTAGTCGGCGCAACACTAGATAGAAATGGATTGCGGCCTTCTCGTTTTACCCTTTTAGAAGATGGTACCCTAATCGTTGCTTCGGAAGCGGGAGCGTTGCCGATTGACCAATCAAAAGTGGTCCAGAAAGGTCGCTTGCAGCCGGGCAGAATGTTGATTGCCGATTTGGACGAACACCGCATCATCACCGACGAGGAACTAAAAGAAACCATTTGTCAAAGAGAACCTTATCGGCAATGGCTATACGAGAATCGAATCACACTAGCCGACGTACCATCCTATAATGGCAGTGCTCGAATGGATTTAGACCGCACAACTTTGTTCCGAGGTCAGCAACTATTCGGCTTTACTAGAGAAGATTTGAAGGTAATCTTAGGGCCAATGCTGACGGGCAAAAAAGACCCCATTGGTTCTATGGGTACGGATACGCCGTTGGCCGTTTTATCCAACCAATCGCAGCACTTAGCCAACTATTTTAAGCAGTTGTTTGCACAGGTGACCAACCCACCGATTGACCCTATTCGGGAACGTCCTGTAATGTCACTTTTTGCGATGTTGGGTGGTGCGAAGAACATCATGGAGCCAGGGCCAGACAACGCTAAATTTATCCACTTAGACCATCCCGTACTAACCAATGAGGATTTAGGTAAAATTAAAAGTATTTATCACAAAGACTTCAAATCGGCTACCATCAGTGCCGTTTTTGAAGCCGACGGACAAGAAGGTCGACTGGAAGCTGCTATCGGACATATCTGCTCGGCAGCAGAAAACTTAGTACGTAAAGGGCATAACATTTTAGTTATTTCTGATAAAAATGCGGACGCTCATTACGCGCCGATTCCATCTCTATTGGCGACGGGCGCAATTCACCACCATTTAATAAAAACGGGATTGCGAGGTTCCACTTCTTTAGTCATTGAATCGGGTGATACTAGAGAAACGCACCATTTTGCGACATTGATTGGTTTCGGTGCCAGTGCGGTTAATCCCTATATGGCTTTTGCGACCATCGCTGAACTGAAGGAGAAAAAAGTAGTTGAAGACCAGTATAGTCTAGAGGATTGCGTCAAGATTTACCAAAAAGCGATTGGCAAAGGTTTATTGAAAATCATGTCCAAAATTGGTATTTCTACTTTACAATCCTACCAAGGGGCACAAATTTTTGAAGCTTTGGGTATCAACTCCGAAGTGGTCAACGAGTGTTTCAAAGGAACCGTATCTCGAATCGAAGGCATTGGTTTCGACGGCATTGCCGAAGAAGCGCTCATCAAGCATCGCTTGGCCTACCCATCGGCGCCCGTACCGAATCCACGTTTGGAAGTGGGAGGGGTTTTCCAGTGGAAAAGACGAGGAGAATACCACCTATTCAATCCGCAGACGATTCATTTATTGCAGCACTCGACAGCAAAAAATGACTATAATGCTTATAAAAAATACGCTAAACTCATCAACGACCAACTAGAGCAGGCTTGTACCTTACGGGGATTGATGGATTTTAGAAAAGGGAACCCAATTCCTTTGGAGGAAGTCGAACCCTTAGAAAGCATCTTGACCAGATTCGTGACGGGTGCCATGTCTTTTGGTTCGATTTCGCACGAGGCACATACCACTCTCGCCATTGCGATGAACCGAGTTGGTGGAAAGAGTAATTCGGGAGAAGGAGGGGAAGATGAAATTCGTTTTGAAAAAAAGCCCAACGGCGATTGGGAACGCTCTGCGACGAAACAGGTTGCTTCGGGTCGTTTTGGTGTAACAAGCTACTATTTGGCCAACGCCGATGAGTTACAAATTAAGATGGCACAGGGGGCAAAACCCGGTGAAGGGGGCCAATTGCCTGGCCATAAAGTGGACGAATGGATTGGTCGAGTACGACACTCTACGCCTGGTGTAGGATTGATTTCACCACCACCCCACCACGATATTTATTCGATTGAAGATTTGGCGCAGTTGATTTTTGATTTGAAAAATGCCAATCGGGCTTCTCGAATCAACGTGAAATTGGTTTCAAAAGCAGGTGTCGGTATCATCGCTTCGGGCGTCGCCAAGGCACACGCCGACGCTATCTTGATTTCGGGTCACGACGGCGGAACGGGAGCCTCCCCAATTACCTCCATTCGACACGCTGGATTACCTTGGGAATTAGGCTTGGCCGAAAGTCACCAGACCTTAGTTAAAAATAAATTAAGAGATCGAGTAACGCTGCAAACGGACGGGCAAATTCGAACAGGACGTGATATTGCCGTAGCGACGTTGTTGGGTGCCGAAGAATGGGGCATTGCCACTGCCGCTTTGGTAGTAGAAGGTTGCATTTTGATGAGAAAATGTCATTTGAACACTTGTCCCGTCGGTATTGCTACTCAGAATCCCGATTTACGGAAACGCTACACGGGCAAGGTGGAACACGTCATCAACTTTTTCCAATTCTTAGCACAGGACATGCGAGAAATTATGGCCGAGTTGGGCTTCCGAACGGTCAATGAAATGGTGGGTAAAGTGGAATTGTTGAAGATGAAATCCAACGTCGAAAATTGGAAATACAAGCAATTGGATTTAAGTCCGATTCTGTATAAAGAACCCGTTGGCGATACGGTTGGCCTTTACAAAATGGTAAAACAAGACCACGGTATTGACCACGTGTTAGACAGAAAATTAATCAACTACGCAGCTCCTGCTCTGAGAGACGGGCGTAAAGTAAACAGTGTTTTCAAAATTGTCAATACCGACCGTTCTGTAGGCACGATGCTATCTAACGAAATTTCTAAGAAATATAAAGGAACGGGACTTCCCAAAGGAACTATTGCCTTCCGATTTATTGGGTCAGCAGGTCAAAGTTTTGGCGCTTTCGGGGCAAAGGGAATTGAGTTTACCCTAGAAGGAGAAGCGAACGACTACTTTGGCAAAGGTTTATCGGGCGGCACCCTTATCGTAGTCCCCGACCGAGAAGCAAAATTCGTTCCCCACGAAAATATCATTATCGGAAACGTTGCCTTCTACGGCGCTACTTCGGGCGAAGCTTACATTAAAGGTATGGCAGGGGAACGATTCGCCGTACGGAACTCGGGTGTCACGACCGTTGTGGAAGGTATTGGTGACCACGGTTGTGAATATATGACGGGCGGCATCGTAGTCGTTTTGGGTGATACGGGTAAAAACTTTGCTGCAGGCATGAGCGGCGGTATCGCTTACATCTACGATGATAAACAAACGTTTAAGAATAAATGTAATATGGAAATGGTCGAATTTGACGCGATGAGTGCCGAAGACGAACATAATTTGCAGACTTTAATTAGAAATCATTTTTCTTGTACAAGCAGTAACGTTGCCTTGGACATTTTAAATAATTGGGAAACAGCAAAGCACCAATTTGTCAAAGTAATGCCAACGGATTACAAGCGAGTATTGGAAAAGAATAAGGCTTCTAAGAAGAGTTCGGTGAAGAAGACGGCGGTAGCGGCGGCGGTGAAATGGTAGTATCAATTATTAATGTGCAATGTACAATTATCAATGATGAGGCTACTTAAACCTTTATCAGTTTAACAAATTAAGCAAACAATGAATGTTTTTAGGTTGTGAAAAAGGTGTTAGTGAGAAAAAAGTCTTTCCAGCACTTTGAGTGCTGGAAAGACTGTGTCCCTAAAAAAAGAAGCAACTCGTGAGATAGTTTCTTACCCTTTTTCACACACTAAGAACGCTAATAAACTAAAAAATGGCAGACCCAAAAGGATTTTTAAAAGAAACTAGAGAATTACCGAGCAAAAGAAATGCCGAAGAGCGAATTGGCGATTATCGAGAATTGTACGTCGAATTTTCGGAGGAAAAGACCATCAAGCAGGCATCTAGGTGCATGGATTGTGGTATTCCGTTTTGTCATAATGGTTGTCCGTTGGGTAACATTATTCCCGAATTTAACGACGCCGTTTACGAAGAAGACTGGGACACGGCCTACGAAATATTGAGTAGTACCAATAACTTTCCCGAGTTTACGGGAAGAATTTGTCCCGCCCCCTGCGAAGCGGCTTGTGTTTTGGGTATCAACCAACCACCCGTAGCCATCGAGCATATTGAAAAATCTATTGCGGAAACGGCTTTCGAAAAAGGATTGATTCGGCCAAAGCCACCGACGAGTCGAACGGGTAAAAAAGTAGCCGTTGTGGGTTCTGGACCAGCGGGACTAGCCGCCGCTGCACAGTTGAACAAAGCGGGGCATTTGGTAACCGTTTTTGAACGAAACACGCGCATTGGTGGACTTTTGCGCTACGGTATTCCAGATTTTAAATTGGAAAAGTGGGTGGTGGAACGACGAGTCGCACTGATGGAAGCGGAAGGTATCAAGTTTAGAGTGAATGCCAACGTTGGGGTAAATGTAGATGCGAAAAAGCTAGTACAAGATTACGATGCTGTTGTTTTATCGGGTGGTTCTACCGTACCAAGAAATTTACCCATCAAAGGTCGAGACCTAAAAGGAGTCCATTTTGCGATGGAGTTTTTAGACCAAAATAATAAGAGAGTGGCAGGCGACCGAATCCCCGAAGCAGAGGCGATTATGGCAACGGACAAAAACGTCCTAGTCATCGGTGGCGGCGATACGGGCTCTGATTGCGTCGGGACCTCCAATCGACACGGAGCGAAGTCGGTCACGCAAATTGAGTTGTTGGCGAAGCCGCCAGAAAGCCGTTCGGAAAATACACCTTGGCCGCTCTGGCCAATGATGCTACGTACTTCTACGTCGCACGAAGAAGGCTGCGAACGACAGTGGGCTATTTTGACGGAGGAGTTTATTGGCGATGAGGAAGGTAATCTTAGGGCCGTAAAATTAGTGAACATTGAATGGAAAAAAGACCCCAAAACGGGCAGAAATACCTTTGTAAAACAGCCTGGCTCGGAGCTAGAAATCCCTTGTGAATTGGCCTTATTGGCTATTGGCTTTGTACATCCGCAATATCAAGGAATGTTGGAGCAATTGGGCGTCGAATTGACCGAACGTAAAAACGTGAAAGACGATAATTACCGAACCAATTTAGATAACGTTTTCGTGGCGGGTGATATGCGGCGAGGACAATCTCTAGTTGTCTGGGCGATTTCGGAAGGTCGAGAAGCAGCAAAAGCGGTGGACGAATATTTGATGGGGGAAAGTATGTTAGAAGGAAAGAACGATTCTTTTTTAATGCACGCCTAGACTACTTTAAATATGGAGTTGTATAAAAAGTCATCAAATTAAATAAAATCATTTGTGTAGTAAAAATCAAAATCGTTAGATGGCTATATTGTTAAATGGTTATATTGCTGTATGACCAAGTATTACGAGAGCAATATAACAATAAAACTATATAGCCATTGCTCCAACTATACATCAAAATTTAACTTCTTTGTATCCTCTTTACACAACCCCATATCTTCCAATCATGTTTTTGTTCAAAAACACCATTGAGCTAAAAAAAATAACAATCAAATTACAAAATATCCCACCTTTTCTTTGGCTTTTTGCGCTTCTCTAAAGTTTGGATTTGTCAACTACACAATCAACTTACCTATTTTTATTCATTATTCTTCTCCAAAAATGAACTAAATTCTTAGAGTTGGGTTTCTAATTAGTACACCTTTGATTTAAACCCAATTTTCTTATTTTCCAAATTGACGGACTGCTCCTTCGTATCCACAAAGCGAACTAGTCCGTTGTATGAGCCGTAAAAGAACGGTCAATACGGCCGCTCCTTGACTCAATAAAACGCCCGAAAAATAAGAAAACTCCCTCAAAATTCCGTATATTTACAATTATCTCCTTTTTATGAGCTTAGGTAGGCATTTTGTGGATTTAGTTTGCCATTAGTTATCATCCAAAAGTGGAGGCATTTTTTAACAAAAATTGAAATATGGCAAAGTCGCAGCAGACATTTAACAAAAAAGAAAAAGAAAAGAAACGTTTAAAGAAAAGACAAGAAAAACTGGAACGTCGAGCACAACGCAAATTGGAAAAAGCGGAAAGAGGCACCGTTAAATTCGAAGACATGCTCGCCTACGTGGACGAAAATGGGAATCTCACCGATACGCCACCCGACCCGTCCAAGAAAAAGAAAATCAAGGCTGAAGATATTTTACTCGGTGCTAGACCTATTGACCGTTCCGACGAAATCGGCGAACGTCGTGGTAAAATCAACTTTTTCAACGAAGAAAAAGGCTACGGTTTTATTACCGATTCCAAAAGTGGTCAAAGCATTTTTGTACACGTCAACAACTTGGAAGAACCCGTAAAGCAAGGTTACAAAGTGACTTATGAGATTGAAATGGGACCGAAAGGGCCTAGTGCGATTGATGTGAAGATTGCTTAGTTTTTTGCTTTGGTGTTTCTTTAAAAAGCCCTGTCAATCTGGTGATTGGAGAGGGCTTTTTTGCTTGCCTACTCCGTCGCCCGCTCGTAAGCAAACCCACCCCTATTTTTCCCAGAAGACCACTTGGTGAACTTAATGGGAATAAAAATCTCGTCTTCCACCAGAAAAAGTACCATATCTTTCCCAACGGATTCTCTCGGCCTAGTGGCCTCTCGAAAAGTTTTAAATTCTAGATTTTCAATGTCGTCAATGCTGCCAACGGCCCACTGGGTTCCAGAGGGGCTACTACCTTTCGTTGGGCCATTTTCTACTTTCGCATTATAAATTTCGCCACCGCCGAGACCTCTCGTCAACCAAACGTTATCCGTAATCCTATCTTGGAAGGCAGCATCCTCAGGGTCGGTACCATCCACTTTTTCAAAAATAATGATGCTGCCATCGTAGATAGTATTAGTATCAACATCTGGCAGTGGAAGAGGAATGGTAGTATCATTATTACAGCCAGACCATGCTAGTATTAAAGTAACAATAAGGAGGAAATTGGCTAAATTTTTACGGTTCATTTTTTATGATTTTTAGTGCGTTCTAATGGGCGCTCGTCTGGAGACGAGCAGATAATTATTTCAAGTCTGGAGACTTAAAATATCGGTTCTTTGGAAGAATCTGCCTTCTCCTACATTCGGATTGATAATATATCAAGCTATATAGTAATAAAATATTTGCTTCTTAGCGGCTACTTATCGGACGCTTGCCGAACATAAGCCCGCAAGTCCTCCAATTGTTGCACGCTCATTCGCTCTTCGGTGTATTGGGGCATATAAGCCTTTTTACCGGGTAGCGGCGAAGTGCCCCAACGACTAACTTGATACGTCGAATAGCGATTATACTTTGGAAAATGTTTGTGCAAATGGTCGAAAGATTGCTGACTGTCGTCTAATTTAAAAAACGAGTAACGTTCGTCTTCGTGACAATGCTTACAACTCAAATCGTAGATTAGGCGGCCATTTTCGGGATCTCCCTTTAAGCTAACAACGCCCGCCTTTCTATCTTCGGGCGGAGCGACGAAAGTAGCGGGAGAGGCCTGTAAATATTTTGATTTTATTAAGTCGATGGCTGTCGTTTGATTAGCTGAATTTTCGAGTGTTGCTTGAATAGTTTGCAGGTCCTGCTCCGTTAGTTTTAGGTCGCCCACCTTTAGCTCAATCGTCCACAAATAGGCTAAAATGGATTCTATTTCCCAGTGCTTTAATCTTCTACCTTGGGCGCATTCAACGGCGCAAAGCTGGATAGCTTCCCGAATGTCATTTCTCGCATTTTTGACCAAATCGCCATATTTTTTGTAGTAATCGCCGTTGTAAAAACTGGTCCGATTGACCGCCCCGTACATGGTCGTTCCCTGCAAAAAAGGCAGGTCATTTTTGTCCGCATACTCCAACCTTGCTTGTGGGTCAGAAACGCTCAAATCGGGGTCCTCTTTCACTACATTGTGACAAGAGGTACACACAAAATGCTTACTCTGCTTTTTAGTTTTTTTACCATTTGGCGTACTGGAGAAACCTTCAAAAAAGAGTCGTTTACCATTTTCTACGGATACTCCTTTGACGGAAGTATTGGGTAAATGCGTGATAGATTTATCACCCAATTTTTGTAGCAACTCCGCTACGGGTTGGTTTTTGGTGACGGTTACTTCTTCTTTCACTATTAAAACGGGAAAGAAACAAACCGAAATGATGGCCCATATATATTTCATAATTGATGAATTAGTTCAAGGAATCTCACAAATTAAAAAGTCTCGATATGGTAAACCCAAGTCCGACCTCCCCGTTGCCCCAAGTATCTCGGTTGCTAGGAATATAATCGGTCTCGAAAATGCCCTTAGCATTGGTAAAATTTATTTGGAAAACGTGTCCACCCGTATCAATTTCCAAACCAATCCCTAGGGCAGGTTCTGCTAGGGTATCGCCTATGGGTACGCTCCCGTCCACAATCAATCCCATGACTTTAGTTAGTTGGAAACGGAAGGCGCCTCCCATACTGAATGTCTGGTTGTTTTGCCCAACGGCCACCACATTTCGATGAATCAAGGAAGGGGTCAGTTGTAAAGAAAATTTATCAGAAAACTTTCTGGCAATCAATAGTTGGCTACCGTAAATGAAACGGTGCGTAGCCTTACGGAAACCGTTCAATGCGGCATCATTACCATCGTCGCGCTGTTGCGTTGAAGTGGTCCAAATACCCAAAGCGGTCAAGGAGATGGGGCTACCTCCATCCGTCTGTTTCAACACTCGGTACTTAGCAAATGTATTGATTAACTGAGATAAAGGTCCTGCGCCTTTCGTCCGGTGGAGACCAATGGTCAAATCATTCGTCACGCCGTAATCCACGCCAATTCCAATATCCTGCGAAGATTCTAAACCGTACAAAGTTGTCCATCCTCTTTTTAAATCCCCAAAACGGTGTACTACTCGAAAATCCAATTTTCGCTTCTGTAAGGTTTCTACCGATTGGGTATTGATAATCCTCGTGTCTTTGAAGGTTCGGCGAACGTAATCTTGCCCAAAGGCAAATTGGCCCAAACCAATTAATAGTAAAAAAGTAGTAAGTCGATTCATCATTATTTTTTTGGAAGCAAAGTAAGGTTTTCTCCCAACAAAATTAGCCTTTACTTCCACATTTCAGTAGGACAAAAACGACAAGGACTGGTAAATTCCCGACATTTTCTTCATAACCAATCCAACAAGTATATAAAATTTTCGGCATCATTTTAACATACCTCCGACCTATTTTCCATTTGTTGTAAAAAATCGGATGGGCTTACCCCAAATTCTTTTTTAAAACATTTGGAAAAATAAGACGGACTCAAGAAACCCGTTTGCAAAGCGATGTCTGCTATCTTGGCCGGTTCCGACAGTAGCATTTCTTTGGCACGGTTTAAGCGAACAGAACGAATTAACTGATTCGGTGTTTTGTCAGTCACTTGCTTCAGTTTTCGCTGTAGCTGCCGCTCGCTCAGCCCCACTCGCTGGCAAATCGTTTCCACTCCAAATTGGCTATCGCCCGAATAGTCGGCAATACAAGCTAACACTTCTTCAAGTAATGGGGTGTTCTTATTTTTCATAACCGTAGTCGTATAATGCAGTGACGAAAGAATTCCAATCTATACAAAGTTCCGTATTACCCTTTTTTTCTCTTAGCACAAAAACGACAGCTACTAACAATTTTCCGACATGATGGGTATCGAGAGAGGGTTCGATTGGTATATTTCCGACATGATGATTAGGATATTAGTAGGTTTCGGGTTCCGACTCTGGAGAGTCGAGTTACATTTCGGGTTCCGACTCTGGAGCGTCGGATTACGTTTGAGTTCCGACTCTGGAGAGTCGGGTTACGTTTGAGTTTCGACTCTGGAGCGTTGAGTTACATTTCACGAAGCGGTTTAGCACCTAACTTAACTAACCACTAATCAACTAGTCACCAATCACTAACTTACGCCAACAAATCCGACGGGCTGATGCTAAATTCCTTTTTGAAACATTTAGAAAAATAGGAAGGATTGGAAAAACCCGTTTGGAAAGCAACTTCCGAAATGTTCCTAGAAGTATTCAAGAGCAATTCCTTGGCACGGTGCAGTCGAACCGACCGTATCAATTGGTTGGGAGATTTATTGGTGAGCACTTTTAACTTGCGCTGCAATTGGCGTTCGCTGATGCCTATTTTTTGGGACAATACATCAATACCGAATTGCTCATTGCTTAGATTGTCGTCAATACATTGAAACACACTTTCCAACAAAAAGCCTTGCTCTTGAACTTTTTTAGTAGTATCAATCGACAAATCCATCGGATTGGAGAACTTATCCATTACCTCGAAAAGCGGTGGCAATAAATCAGTCGTTTGTTTAGGGGGAACTCTGGAAAATTTTAAGCCTTCAACGGGTAGCAAATTTTTGATGGCTTGGGAAACCAAAATCTGATGAGCGTCCGCTTGTTGTTGAATCTGTTTCGCTTTATTTACAGCGGGGGTATCTTTTAAATGGGTATCGACAATTAGGCATTCTCCGACGTGAATACCTACCTTTAGGTTCATATTGATGGCTCGGGCTGCATTTTGAAAATCAATGCTACAGTGAATCGCTCGGCTTGGTCCTTCGAAAGTGGCAATGCAGGTATTACCCGCTAGATAATGTAGGGTTCCTCGGTACTTTTGAATTAATTGCACATCGACTTGTTCTTGATTGATAGCCACCAGTGAATTATTGGTAGAACGAAGGGAATTTGGAAAAATTTTTGCCACTACAATACTCAATAATTGCCCTTGGCTACGCTCGGTAGGTTGTAATGCTTGTAGAAATGTCATCATCTCCGCCAACACCTCTTCCGTATTACCCGCCCAAAATAAATGGTCATTGCCATCAAACTCCACAAATTTGGCACCCTTTATTCGCTCGGCGATAAACCTTCCCTCTTCAATTTTTACATCAATATCGTTAACTCGCTGCATCATCAACGTCGGTACATTAATAGAGGGCAGAATATCGATAATATCCACCTGCGTGTTCATTTGCGTCAATACCAAAGCGGCACTCGGACTAGCCCCCGACCGAAAATAGTTGGCCAACCAATCCATAAATTGTCGGTCATTGGCCTTCGAAGGAGCTAGACTTTCTAAATTCATGTCTCCCCCACCCCAACTCGTTTCAATCATATCGTACACTTTCTGCCGTTCTTCGTTGGTCGGTGCCCAAGGGTAATCGGGAGAGTGTATCCTTTTAGCGAATACCCCGAAAGTGATAAGTGCAATGGTCCGATTGGGATAAGTAGCGGCAAAAAGAGCGGAGACGGAACCACCTTCGGAATGCCCAAACAAAATAGCCTTTTCGGAGCCGACCGCGTCCATAACGGCGCGTATATCGTCCATTCGTTCTTCCAAAGTGGACAGTTCCACGACTCTATCAGACAGACCCGTTCCCCTTTTATCGAACAAGATGACTCGTGCTACTTTGCCCAAAGTTTCTAAAAAATCAACTAATTCGGGGCAACTCCACATCCAGTCAATGTTGGACACCCAACCGGGAATGTACACCAAATCGAACTCTCCTTGACCAAAGACTTGGTAGGCGATATTGATTCGACCACTTTTAGTGTAATGAGTGTTAGGTTTCCTCATGCTTGATGAAACTTTAGAGACGACCAACTTATTTTTTCGTCAATACTTATAGGATTGTGCAGTTAGTTAGGGCTTACAAAATTGTGTTTTTTAGTTAGAAAGTCGTTACACTCATCGGTCAAATCCTATAAACTATGTTGCACAGCGAGTGTAAATAGGGTTCAGAGGACAAAATGTACGAGAATTAAACTATCCTCTAGCTTCGGAAGGACGAACTCTAAACTCCTCAAAATAAGTTTTAGAAAAGTAACTAGTGGAGGAATACCCTACTCGATAGGCTACTTCTGCTATAGTGAGGTCGGTAGATTGGATTAATTGGTGAGCAGTCTGCAGTCGGATAGAACGAATGTATAGTGTTGGAGATTTTCCCGTTAAGGCTTTCACTTTGCGAAATACTTGGCTCCGACTCATGTGTAGATGTTGGCACAAGGCGCCCAAGTCGAAGTTTACATCCGTCATTTGTGCTTTCACAAAAGCGTTAATTTTTTGCAAAAATAATTCATCAACCGTTAGCTCCGTTTTGACTTTATCCAAAAGTAAAGCACCAGTTGCGTACTTTTTATGCAGTTGCCGACGAAGTTGCAATAGATTTTTCAACCGAACTTTTAGTTCTTTTTCGTAAAAAGGTTTACCCAAATAGGCATCCGCTCCTTTATCCAAACCGCTTAACTTCGACTCCATATCCGCCTTGGCGGTCAGCATGATAATGGGAATATGACTAGTCAATTCTTCCTTTTTTAGCGTTTCGCAGAGGTCATACCCATTTTTAAGCGGCATCATCACGTCACTAAGAATGATGTCTGGCACCTTTTCCATAGCTTTTTCAATACCTGCTTGTCCGTTTTTAGCAGTTATTAGTTGGTACTCTTCCGACAAACAGGCAATTAGAAATTGTAACATATCGGGATTATCTTCCACAATTAGTAGCTGTGGTAAAGTTATTAAAGGAGCTACTTTTTTAGCAGTACTTTTCTTTTGAAGGGAAGAAACCGATGAAGTAAGACCATTTGGATAAACTACCTTTTCTTCTAGGGGCGCATTTTGAGTGATGGGTAATTCAACAATGAAAGTAGAACCCATTCCTACTTGACTTTCGACCTTAATTTTACCTTCCAAAAGGTTAACTAATTCCTTGACCAAAGACAAGCCAATCCCACTTCCTTTGGGAGTAGCTTCATTTTCGACTTGAAAGTATCGGTCAAATATTTGCGCTTGTTGGTCTGCTGGAATCCCTACGCCCGTATCTTCGACTTGGATGCTCAACCGATTATTTACTTTTTGTAAACTTAAGGAAATCTTTCCCCGCTCGGGGGTGAATTTAATGGCATTAGACAGTAGATTAGCCACTATCCATTGAAGTTTTTCCGCATCGTAATCCATTTTAATGGTTGAGGAAGAGGTAGTAAAGACCAATTCGAGCTGTTTACTAGCTGCTAAAGATTTGAAGGAATTGAAAGTATTACTTAAAAAAGGGACTACATCGCCTTGCACCAAGTTCAATTGGACCGTTTTAGCATCTAGCTGGTGCAATTCTAAAATTTGATTGGTCAAGCTGAGTAATTGGTGGGCATTATTATGAATCAGTTCTGTTCCTTCGAGAGACCATCTAGCGGGGTCTTCTTTGATTTTTTCATTCATCCCCATAATGATACTGAGAGGTGTTCTCAGTTCGTGGGAAATGTTGACAAAAAAATTGGTCTTGAAGGCATCCATCTCTTCCAATCTAATGCGCTCTTGCTCCTGCAAATTGGCTCTGAGTTTTGCTTGCTCCGATGCATTCTCTCGCTTTAATTTTTGGAAACGATAAATTAAATAGCCCACTAATAAACTGAACGATAAGGCGAGAGTGATAAATAATATCCAGATTCTTTGTTGGCGAATTTGCTGGTCTAAAGCCAATTTCTCCTGCTCGTTTTTTAAAAATAGGGCTTGTTTCTCTTTTTCAAAATCGTAATTGGCCCGAAGTCTAGCGACCCGTTTGATACGTTCTTCGTCAAACAGTAGTTTCTGCAATTTTTGATGCTTTTCTAGTTGCACCAAGGCTAGTTGATACTTTTTTTGTTTTACAAATAATCGATACAGCACCCAAGTGGCATCCAACTCTGCTTGCGGCAAATTTCCTTTTTGGGCTAATTGAACAGACTTTTCCAATTGTTCATTAGCCAATTGAAACTTAGACTGCTTCAAGTAGGCCTTGCCCAATGTGGCAGCAATACGAGCTTGCATAAACGTCCACTTGGCATTGGCTGCATTGGGAAAATCACGATTGATGTAAACAATAGCAGAATCTAGTTGGTCTAATTTTTCTAAACACCTTTCGATTCCTTGCAGCGCCGAAGTCGTCCAATCGCTGAAATTGAGTTGTCTAAATTGAGTAGTTGCGGACTGTCGAAAATAGGTAAGTGCCGTATCGCAGTGTCCCTGCTGCAAATAGACCAAGGCAATCATTCTGTTGAAATTTGCTTTGGCGAGGTCATCCTTTTTTTCAATAGCCATTTGCAAGCCTTGTTTACTATAGTTCAAGGCATCGACCAAGTCGTTTTCCGCTATATCCAATAGGGCAATTCTAGCTTTGGTCGCTAGTACTTTTCCTTCATCTTTTTCAAAATGCTCTCTGATGTAGAGTTCCTGCTGATAAGCCTCCAAGCTTTTATCGTGCAGTCCTTTTTTTTGGTATCCTAATCCCAAATAGCGATAAAAGGTAGCCATGGCAGTCCAATCACTCCGTTTTTCTGCTAATGCAATTCCTTCTTTGAAAGTAGCTATCCCCCGATTCAAGTCAATCTTCTCTAGATACAACCAAGCAATGTGACGAATCGTGCTTAGTTCTTTTTCAAAGTATCGTTTGGCTCTTTGTAAAACTAAACTCCGTTGATAATAGTCGAAAGCGGCCTCGTATTGATTATCATTGGCCAAAATCCCTCCCAAGTTGTACAAAGCCTCTATTTGCCCAATGGTATCTTTGTTTTCAATAGCATTGGCTAGTGCTTCTTCGTGATAAAACACCGTATTATTAGAAGCAATTTGTAGAGAATCCAATTTCAATAGAGCAGCACTTGCGGACAAAGGATTAGCTATTCCAATACTGAGATATTGAAAAAAAAGCAGTTTTCCCAAAATCTTAACGACACCTTTTCGCATATGATAAGCTGATTGGCTGCACACGACTGACAATATTGCTCGATGGAAGCCCAAATCTTTGTTTCAGTATTAACCTTTGCTTTTAGACTATTTTTTATGAAAAAAACATAGCGTATAATTGGCCAAAAGTAAGCATTAAGTTGGTCGGGCTACATAACAAAACTAACAAAAAGGAAAATTAGAGTAATAAAAATCACAAAATCGGTCACATTATTACTTCCTTACAAA
>JBCCQK010000076.1:0-21566 GCA_039024375.1 Bacteroidota bacterium | reverse complement strand
TCGACAAATTGTTTTCCCAAAGTAATTAGGATATTAACTAATAAATCTATTGTAATTACCGAAATAGAGATTACCTTAGTGACGAAAACGAACCTTAACCACTGTCAAAAAAAATGACGATGATGAGATTATTAACCATTAGCTTGCTTTTATTATCAAGTTGGACTGTTCAAGCACAACCTATCTTGCATTCAGAATCCATTAAGGGCATTATGCAACGAGTAGCGGATTGGCAAATCGCTCATTTTCGAGATGCTTTCAATGGAAAAAAACCACACCATCCACTTGATTGGACAAATGCGGCGCTGTACGTTGGAATGACAAAATGGGCAGCAATGGCAGAGGATGACAGATATTACAACTGGCTTAAAAACATTGGAACGGATAATAATTGGCAACTGTATAAACGCCCCTACCACGCAGATGACCATGCAGTAGGGCAGATGTATTTAGAGTTGTATCGAAAATACGGTGACTCGTCAATGATAGAACCCACTCGAAAGCATTTCGACTTTATTTTATATCATCCTGCTCAAACGGCCCTAAATTGGAGAACTCCCTTTCATCAAAGTCGCTGGAACTGGTGCGATGCGCTGTTTATGTCTCCTCCCGTTTGGGCGAAATTGTACAAGGAAACGGGTGAACAAAAATATCTTGATTTCATGGTCAAAGAATACAAGGCAACAACTGATTTCTTATTTGACGAAGAGGAACATTTATTCTATCGGGATGAACGGTATAAAACTCAGTTGGATAACGGCACTAAGGTTTTTTGGGCAAGAGGTAACGGTTGGGTATTTGCGGGACTAGTAAATATACTAGAGGAACTTTCTCCGGAGAGCGAAGAATACCCCTACTTTCTAAATTTGTACAAAAAGATGGCAGCGAAATTACGGCAAATTCAGACACCACAAGGTCATTGGGCGATGAGTTTACTTGGGCAAAAATTTTATCCAACTCCTGAAACGAGTGGCACTGCTTTCAACATATACGGCTTAGCTTGGGGAATTAATCGAGGAATTTTGGATAAATTGACCTATTTACCAAGCGTTAGAAAAGGGTGGGGGGCTTTAGTTAGTCACGTTACGCCCGAAGGAATGCTAGGATATGTTCAACCAATCGGTGCTGCCCCTGGAAAGGCATGGGCCGATAAAACAGAAGTGTACGGAACGGGTGCCTTCTTAGCGGCTGGTTCAGAGGTATATAAGCTTTCACAGTAGTAAAAAAAAATCCCCACTCGTTCGAGTGAGGACTTACCAAAAATTAATAAGAACATTACGTCTTTAGTAGGGTGATGAGGGAATAAGATGATAAGAGAATGAGGTTACAGGGCGATAAGGTAGAGAGACGCCACAGTCTCCTTATTACCTCATCACCTTACTCCCGATTTATTTCATAGCTAACTGGCACACAGATAATCGACGGACAATCAATTCCAATCAAATAATCTTCTATCTCTCCACTATTTTGATAACCATAAGGGGTCATATTATCGGTATTACTGACTCGGATTCTTACTCCTAATAATCTTCCCGTCGTAGCATTCGTAGGCACTGTTCCGTTGATGCTATTAGGGAAATTACCGTCCGTAGCGTCTTTGAAATTGGCCACCATTTCGTTAGGGTCATCAAAATCACCGTCCCCGTTCCAATCAATCCACGCCTCTACGTAGGCGGTATCGCCCGTAGTATTGCTAACGCTCAATGGTAACTTGAAAGGTACGCCCGGTTTCAAATCCAAACTTGGGAATATGGTCAAACCATCTTCGTCGTCGCCGTCTCCCAAGGCGTCATTGGAGGGTTGTCCATCCGTTTCGCCATCTACCGTGACGCCTAAACTTAAACCAGGAATAATGACGTGAATCGGGCCATTATTTGCTAAAAGCGTTTGGTAATCGCTGGCGTTAAAAGTGGCTGACGTATCGGGCAAATCGCCCAAATCACAGGCAAGCGTCGTTACCCGAATCATCGTCGTATCAGTACAACCGCCGCCAATTTCATTTTCAATAAAATAAGTTTGCGTGGCAGCAGCGGTTATCAAAGTGGAAATGGTGTCGGGGTAATTTCCGAAACTCGTACCGTACTTTAATGAACCGCTTACTGTTCCACTCAATAAACGCTTTAAATCCAAGGACATGCCTGCACAAATGGAGGTGTCTCTTCCTTGAATATTGGCTTCGGGTAAAATGCTGACCGTCACCGAATCTACCGCTACACAACTAGCCGTAGTAGTTACCTTTCTTAAATAATAAGTTGTTTGGGTGGTAGGCGAAACGGTATTGGCAATCACACTCGTCCCGTTTTGGGCATCGGCTAAGTTGGCGTGCGCCGTAAGCGTCCCCGCCGCTCCCGTATTGTCCGTTACTAAAGTCGTTAAATCGACGTTTCCTCCGGGGCAAACGGCTCCGGGAGTGGTTACCAAATCGGGCAGCGGTTGCACGTTGACCATTACGCTATCGTAGTCCAAACAGTTGTTGGTCGTACTTTTTCTAATATAATATTTAGTAGTGGTACTTGGATTTTGATTCGGACCAATATTATTGGAATTACTCAACGCATCGGCTAGGGAATTATGATAAGTGGTCGTCCCCGCCGTGCCCGCATTATGCGCAACCAAAGTACTCAAATCGACACTTTCCGATGGACAAATGGTCGTCGGTGTAGTGGACAAATCGGGTAAGGGCAATAAGGTCACTACGATGCTGTCCACCGCAAAACAGCTAGAACTACTTACTGCTTTTCGCAAATAAAAAGTATCGGTACTGGTAGGTGTTACCGAACTACCAATGGCATTGGTCGCTATGTTGGCATCGGCCAAAGAATTATAATAGGTCGTCGTCCCTACTGTATTCGCATTATCCGTGAATAAAAGGGCTAAATCCACCGACTCGTTGGTACAAATGCTGGTGTCTCTGGTAGCTAAATCGGGCAAAGTCGTGACGTTGACCGTAAGACTATCTACATCGGGACAACCTTTTGTCGTGGTCACTTTTCGCACGTAGTAGCGAGTAGTAATAGCTGGATTTACTGTGGTGGCTAAACTATTAGTACCGCTATTGGCATCAGCTAAATTACTATGGAAAGTGGTAGCCCCCGTCGTATTAGCGGTGTCCGTCACCAAAACGCTGATGTCCACCGATTCCCCTTCACAAATGGTGGTATCTCTAGCCCCCAAATTAGGTAGTGGTTGCACGACTATTTCGATGCTATCTACATCGGTACAATTACCCATCGTCGTCGTTTTTAAAACGTAGTATTTTTGATTACTAATGGGTGTTTGGTTATTGGTAATTGGATTAGCATTTGCTTGTGCATCCACTAGACTATTATGGAACGATAAAGTACCCGTCGTTCCCGCATTATCCGTTACTAAAGTAGTCAAATCTATGCCCGTTCCCGCACAAATCGTATCGGGTTGGGTGACTAAATTAGGTAACATTTGTACGGTAATTAAAGTGCTGTCAATAGCTGTACAATTCCCCGTAGTTGTTGCCTTTCTGAAGTAATAACGTCTAGTGGCAGTTGGGGTCACCGAACTTCCGATGGGACTCGTATTAGCTTGCGCATCCGCTACCGTAGTATGGTAAGACAGCGTTCCCGTTGTACCCGCATTATCCGTTACTAATCCGCTCAAATCAATGGTCGTACCCGCACAAATTAACGAGTCAGTGGTCACCAAATCGGGGTTCGGCTGGACGGTAATCGTCAAGCTATCCGTGTCCACACAATTACTGCCCGTGGTGATTTTTCGGACGTAATAATCGGTCGTTGAAGTTGGGCTTACGCTACTGGCAATACCGCCCGTTCCATTCGTGGCATCCGCATGGGTCGTATGGAAAGAGACCGTTCCCGTGGTGCTGGCATTATCCGTTACCAAACCGTTCAAATCGACCGCAATGCCCGCACAAATGGTACTATCCGTGGTTGCCAAATCGGGTAAGGCTTGGACGTTGACCGTAATTTCTACTACGTCCAAACAATTGGCGTTAGTCGTTCGCTTGGCCGCATAATAAGTGGCGTTAGCCGTTGGCGATTGGGTATTAGCAATTGGATTGACGTTGGTTTGAGCATCGGATAAGGTATTATGATAAGAAATAGTACCCGTTGTACTGGCATTATCCGTCACCAAAGTAGCCAAATTGACACTTTGACCCGCACAAATTAAGGCGGTAGTGGCCACTAAATCGGGTAAGGGTTGAATCATCACCATAAAGCTATCCAACTCTACACAATCAGCAGTAGTGGTCGCTTTTCTAACAAAATATTGGGTACTAAAATTGGGGGTAACCGAAGGGCTACCCAATGCCCCTGTATTTGCAACCGCATCCGTTCTACTTTGGTAAAAACTCACGGTTCCTACAGTCCCCGCATTATCCACTACTCTGGTGGTCAAATCAGTGGATTGTCCCGCACAAATAGTGGTGTCCGTAGTTACCAAATCAGGATTTGTTTGAACCGTAATGGTCGTACTATCTACGGCCACGCACATTCCCATCGTAGTGGCTTTGCGCACGTAGTATTTAGTGATTACGGTCGGCGTTACTGAACTAGCAATCGAACTGCTACCCGAATTAGCATCCGCCAAATTAGTATGAAAAGTCATGGTTCCCGCCGTATTTGCATTATCCGTTACTAAACCTACTAAATCTATGGTAGTGGCTGCGCAAATCGTACTGTCAGTCGTCGCCAAATCGGGCAAGGCTTGAACGTTGACCGTTACGCTATCCAAATCTGTACAACTCGCCGTAGCGGTCGTTTTGGTGATGTAAAAAGTAGTCGTATCGGTTAGTATCTGATTAGCAGAAATTGGACTAGTCCCACTTTGAGCATTGGCTAAAGTGGCGTAATAAGCCAAAGTTCCCGTTGTGCCATTATTGTCGGTAACTAAGGTCGATAAATCAACTGTTTCGTTGGCACAAATTAGGGTATTGGTCGTCACTAAATCGGGATTAGGTTGAATCGTCACCAAAATGCTATCAATATCCGTACAATTTGGTACGTTGGTGATACTTTTTCGGACGTAGTAGCGAGTGGTTAAACTGGTATCAATGGTCGAACCGATGGCGTTCGTATTACTTTCGGCATCCGCCAAGTTATGATAAAAAGTGGTCGTACCCGTTGTACCATTTTCGTCCGTTACCAAAGTGGCTAAATCCACCGTAGCATCGGGACAAACCGTCGTATCTCTAGTCGTCAAATCGGGTACTTGTTCTATGGTGACCACCGTGTTTGTGGAATCGCTACATCCATTGACATCTGTAACGGTAACTAGATACGTTCCCGCCGCCGCCAAAGTAGTATTGGCAATAAAGGGGTCTTCAACGTTGGCACTAAAACTATTTGGCCCCGACCAATTATAATTATAGTTCGGTGTACCACCCGATGCGGTGGCATTTAGTTGTAACGTATCACCCGCACAAATCGGGCTATTGGAAGTCGCTGCAAGGGTTGGCTTGGGCGAAATCGTTACATTGGTTGTGTTTTGTCCCGAACAACCACTTGCTAAAGTCACCGTCACATTGACCGTTCCCGACGTGCCGCCTTGGTCCCAATTGACGACCAAGAAAGTATCAGTTGCCGTTCCTCCTCTGACCAAGGAGGCATTGCTAAAGGTCCAAGAATAAGAAGCACCCACTCCTTGGTTCTCGACCGCATAAACGACGGCCGTATCTCCCGCACAAACCATATTGTCCACGGTGGTAAAAGTAGCATCTGGCCCCGCTTGTACCACAAAATTAAACGTTGAAGTATCCACACAATTATTGGCATCTTGCAAGGCCAATTGAATCATGTACGTCCCTGGGGCAACACTACTGGCGTCAAATTCGGGCATGGCATCGGTACTAGTCGCCGTTCCACCCGCAAATGGCGTAATGGCACTTCCCACAATTGACCACGTATAGCCGTAGGGTAAGGCGCCGTTGACCACCGTGGCGGCCAACATGGTCGTATCTCCCGAACAACCCATTGGGGTAATGCTGGTGATGGACGGTTCTTCGTGATTGGTCAAATTGACGGCTACTCGGCTGGCACTGACACACATCGTAGTTGTGTTGACAATTTCCGCATAGATGGTGGTGGTATTGCCAACTACGGGGGCGGCGGGAGAGGACGTTCCACTCAAAGTGATTGCCTCATTGCGACTACCACCCATTGTAGCACCCGTCACTTGGCTGCCGCCCGTGGCGGCCGTCCACCAAGTGACCGTGAAACCTGCGCTGGGGTCATCTACTCGCAGAGGAGGAACGGTACCGCCATTACAGTAACTCGTATCTCTTGGATTAGTTGCATTAGCGGGTAATGGATTGACCGTTACCGTCAAGCTATCAATATCTCGACAATTTTGGGTGCCGACTGCTTTGCTGACATAGTATTTCGTTGTACTCGCAGGCGTTACCGAAGTACTGCCCATTGGATTTGTCCCGCCTTGGGCGTCCGCCAAATTATTATGAAAAGTGATACTTCCCGTTAATCCCGCCGCATCGGTGGCTAAGGGCGCAATATCAATGGTCGTACCCGCACATATCGCAGAATCTTGCGTCGTTAAATTAGGTACGGGTTCAATTTGCACCGTTAGACTATCTATATCCAAACAATTATTAATCGTCGTAATTTTTCTAACAAAATATGTAGTGGTGTTGGCAGGACTGACGGTGGTACTGCCCATTGGATTGGTTCCACTTTGCGCATCTGCTAGGCTGGTGTGGTAGGTCATCGTACCCGTAGTTCCTGCGTTATCCGTTACCAAAGTGGCAATATCCACACTTTGACCAGCACATAAGGTGTCGTTATTGGTCATCAAATCGGGTAAAGGCTGTACCGTAATTTCAAGACTATCCACATCGACGCAACTGGCCGTAGTGGTTGATTTTCTGACAAAATATTTGGTCGTATTGACGGGACTAACGTTGGTACTCCCCAAAGCATTCGCTCCATTTTGCGCATCCGTTAAAGAATTGTGGAAAGAAATTGTCCCGACGGTTGCCGCATTATCGGAAACCAATCCCGTTAATGCTATGCTTTCCATCGCACAAATGGTATCGTTAGTGGTCATCAAATCGGGTAAGGGCTGTACTGTAATCGTGAGGCTATCAATGTCCTGACAATTCGCCGTAGTCGTCGTTTTTTGCACATAGTATTTAGTCGTCGCACTTGGGTTGACGGTTGTAGGACTTATTGGATTGGCGCTGTTTTGAGCATCGGCCAGACTGGTATGGAAACTCATGGTCCCCGTAGTACTAGCGTTATCGGTGACCTGCCCACTTAAATCAATGCTAGCCCCATTACAAATAGTCGCATCGGTCGTCGATAAATCGGGATTTGGCTGCACCATTATGGTCAAACTAGCGGTACTGTAACAACCGCCCACCGTCGTTACTTTTCTAACAAAATAAGTGGTATTGCTGGATGGGCTGACGTTGCTATTGCCCAAGGCATTCATCCCCAACTGCGCATCCGTATTGGAAGTATGGAAAGTAACTGTTCCTGTAGTGCCCGCATTATCGGTTACTAAGCCCGCTAAATCAACCGCTTGCGTCGCACAAATAGTAGAGTCTTCGGTTACTAAATCGGGTAATGGTTGCCGAGTAATCGTCATACTATCCACATCAATGCAACTCGCCGTATTGGTGATTTTTCGGACGTAATACTTGGTCGTCGTAGCCGAATTAACGGTGCTGCTTCCCAAAGCATTACTACCCGTTTGCGCATCCATCAGGCTATTGTGGAAAGTGGTCGTTCCCGCAACAGTCACATCATCCGCTACTAAACTTGCCAAATCAATGTCGGTATTGGCACAAACCGTAGAATCCACGGTAATTAAAGCGGGTACCGGCTCAATGGTAATCGTCAGACTATCTACGTCCACACAGTTCGCCGTCGTCGTTACTTTTCGGACGTAATATTTGGTCGTTGATGTTGGGGTCACACCATTACTTAATGAACCATTGCCACTTTGGGCATCCGCAAGCGTGCTATGGAAAGTGGTCGTGCCACTCGTATTACTTGCATCCGTCACTTGTCCACTCAAATCAATGCCCGTTCCCGCACAAATCGTGGCATCCGTGGTGGTCAAATCGGGGTTCGGCTGCACCGTAATGGTCACGCTATCCAAATCCACACAATTAGCAGAAGTCGTTTCTTTTCTAAAATAATATTTAGTCGTGCTACTCGGATTCACCGTAGTACTGCCCATGGGATTGGTATTTCCTTGGGCATCTGCTAGAGAACTATGGTAGGAAATCGTACCCGCAGTACCCGTCGCATTATCCGTTACTAATCCCGCAATATCGACCATATCTCCATTACAAATCGTCGAATCGGTCGTAGCTAAATCTGGATTGGGTTGAATGGTCACGGCGATGCTGTCAATAGCCAAACAAGAGGCCGTAGTCGTTATTTTTCTAACGTAGTATTTTTAGTCCGAAGCTGGATTTACGGTCGTACTTCCTAGCATATTCGTACCATTTTGGGCATCAACTAAGGTTGTATGATAAGTCGTTGTGCCCGTTATTCCTTCCGTATCGATGGTTTGATTCGCTAAATCGACCGATTGGCCCGCACAAAGTGTGGTGTCTCTAGTCACTAGATTAGGTAACGGCTGGACGGTAATGGTCAGGCTATCCACGTCTTGACAACTACCCGTTGTCGTAATTTTACGAACGTAGTATTTTGTCGTATTGGTTGGACTAACGGGATTGCTTTGTAGGTTGCTTCCCGCATTCAAGTCCGCCATACTCAAAAAGAAAGTCTGCGAACCCGTGGTGTTATTATTATCCGTTACTCGGTCGTTTAAGTCAGTACTCGTTCCAGCACAAATAGTCAAATCCGTGGTTACTAAATTGGGTAAAGGTTGTAGCGTAATGATTAAACTGTCAATATCTACACAACTACCCGTGGTCGTCTCTTTTCGGATATAGTATTTGGTGGTGGCAATTGGGGTTAGGTTACTTCCCAAATTATTTACGCCCGTTTGGGCATCGGCTAGGCTGCCGTGGTAGGTGATTGTACCGTCCGTTCCCGTCGCATTATCCGTTACCAAAGTGGATAAATTAACGCTTATTCCAGCGCAAACGGTCTGATTGGTCGTAGCTAAATCGGGAACGGGTTGCACCGTAATTAAAGTACTATCCACATCGGGACAACCGTGAGCATCGGTGACTTTGCGGACGTAGAAACGGGTAGTCACAGTTGGACTGACCGAATTGGTTAACGGACTCGAACCGCTATTAGCGTTGGCTAAAGTGCTGTGAAAAGTTATCGTTCCTGCTAGGTTAGCGTTATCCGTTACTCGATTGTTTAAATCAATCGTTACACCATCACAAATGGTCGTATCCGTTGTTGCCAAATCGGGTTTGGGGTTCAGCGTTAGGGTCAATTTTATAATCGAATCACAGCCGTTGGTTTGCGTTAAGGTATCAAAATACATCCCCGCATCTTTGCGGATTGCTCCGTTGAAAAAATAGCCCGTACCGTCGCAGATGGCTTGATTGATTTCGGTGGTATCGATTGGATTGACGATGACTCGAATTTCTTCGTAGGGGCGACAGGTTGCCGTACTTGGTGTTGGATACTTAATGGCATACACGTAGAAAGTCTCTGGGGTGGTAGTTGCCGTGAAGGCAGGTATGATAGTATTAGTCAATAATACAGTGTCCGAACTACCCAAAATTTGCAGTGTATCAATCCCTGTTCCGCTCGTGTAAATGACCGATGAATCCGTTTGAGCGGTAGTGAAATAAACAAAAGCGATGCTATCGGGATTGGTGAAAGTGGTTGTTGCTGCAAGGCTATCAATTGTTTGTCCTGTACAGATAGTTCGGTCCGTGATTAGTTGATTGATTTCTGCGCAACAATTAATTACCGATATACTAAGCACATTACTCGTATCTGCACAATTGCCCGTAGAACAGCCCGCATTAGTAGAATTAACAATCACTCGATAAAAAGTCGTATCGGTAATACCACTTGGTGGGTCATAGGTATCACTTGTTGCTCCCCCAATATTCACATAGCCTACCAAAGAATCGGTGCTACTTTGCCATTGGTAGGATAAAGTACCTCCCGTGGCGGGGGTCGCTACCGTAAAGGCGGCAGGGTCTCCACCAGCGCAAACGGTTTGATTGGCCGCAACGACGGAGGCCGTAACAACGTTGACCGAGATATTAACCGTAATTTTGAAAGCGCCACATTGCGGATTATTACCTGTCCCATCTGATTCAAGGATAAACGTACCACAGGCATTTAGTGCATTGATTGATACGGAATTATCACAAGCATTATAGGTCATTCCCGTATTGCCTGCGCCTACTTGCCAAAGACCTTCACAAATCGTTCCGCTACAATTAACAAGTTCTTGTAAGAATAATTGGTCATTGAGGGAGGCCACACATAAATTGGTATCTATCGTAGTATTATTGTTTGTTGGGCAACATTCTTTGAGAATTTTCACCCCTTTTGCTATCGTATTTGATGGGTTCCCAATATTTAGGCTCGGAATTTCTGTAAGCGTAGTGTCAAAGACTGCCACACAATTATCCCGAGCAGAAACATATAAATAACCCGAGGCTGAACTGTAAGTCAGCCCTCTACCTCCATACCAACCAGCTTGGCCATCCGTGGCATTAACTGATGCAGGGCCAAGCTCTTCTATACTCGTAATAAAATTGCCAGCGGCATTGTATTTACTTAAAATTACATTGTCATCGTTTATTCCTTTACCATTTCCACCAGGAGTCTGGTCTTCAATGATGTAAAAATTTCCTGCATCATCTCGGGTAATGCCTACGGGAGCGCCGAATTGAAGGTCAAATTCTTTTTGAGCGGTAGCAGTAGCAGGGTTGGTGTAGAGCGATATGTCTAATAATCCAGAGTACACCGCATCATCTCCCCTGTTGGGTAAGTACCAACGACCCTCCTTTTTATCTACGTAAAAGCCCCATGAATTATCCATGATAGCTCCAACATTCATGCTGCCAACGAAAGATTTATCACATAAGTTAAACGCTTTGACCAAATTTTCATCTCTTTGGAAAGTATAAAGGTAACCATCAAAACTTCCCATATTGTAAGAGTTAAAGGCCTCGGACGATTGTAGTATGACTGGATTACCATTATTTAATATTTGACCATCACAATTAAACTGGTACAAATCTCCTGTATTTCCATTATCACTAATATAAAGAAATCCGTTAATGTCGGTAGCTGGCCCGTGTGGATTATCCACCAGATTATCCATCCAATGATTGCCAATTTCTGTCATGGCACCCGTTGATTCATTGATTGAAAATTTGTGAGTAGCATCAATTTCGGGGTCATTTACATAGAGCATATCCTTACAATCACAATCCACACTACAATCCTGCTCTTTTAAGGTCACCACCAAATCCGTAAAACAGTTACTTTCTCCATTAAACACTCGAACGGTATAAGCTTGAGACCCTGTTGGATTGGCTAAACCCGACAATAATGTATCAAGTGTGCTACCGATTGCTGTTGCTGCGGAGTAGTCTGTATTACCCGTAAAAGTACTACCCGTAGAAATAGCAAATCTATCCCCATTATTTACAGCAGAAAGCTGAATATATGCGGTATTAGCATCTACCGCGCCGTTGGTACAGGAGTTTTGGATGGCGAAGATGGAAGCGGTGGGGTTGGTGCAAGTGGTACAAGTTACACCCATGTCAAAACGATGTTCACCACAACCCGTCGCACTCGTCGTCATATCAATAAAGGGTAAACCGTCGGGGCGTGTACCTAAGCTACCCGAAGTAAGACTTGAACCATCCACATCAGAATCAATGTTGTCATTTGTACCTACATTGACCATTGAAGTAATGCCATACATTTCACTTCCAACTGTAAATTCCGTTCCACCAAATTGTCCGCCACCGAATACGATAAAATATTGCGTGGAATAACTCATGCCTGACCAAGCCGTATTGGGAGTAGCATTTCCATTACCATCTACGGTAATACCAGTTGTATCTACATTATACTGATTGAAGTAATATTGACCATTGACGGTGGTATCTTGACCAACTAAATTACCGTTTTGGTCATAAAGCTGAACGATTAGGTTGGATATACCTCTCTCACAGGCATCTTGGATGCCATTTGGGATAGAATCACACCAGACGTAGTTGCCTATTTCGAGTGGGGCATTTATTCGTCTAAGCTCTACTTCTCCTAATCCAGCTGCTTTTCCAAAATATGTTGGAGAACTGCCACTATACAAATTATATCCAGAACCTACTACTTTGGCACCTGTGTTACTTTCCAGTCTAAGTGTTCCCCCCGAATAGAGTGTAGCGGGATCCATAGCAGAAATAATGATTTCATTTGAGCCGACTAAAGCCGCAACACTTCCCATTGCAGTGGACGGATGATTACCAGAAAAGGGATTTGGTGGATATGGGTTGTTGTCTCCTCCCGTATAAAAAGCCCCAGAATAAAATTCTCCACCTCCTGGGCCTTCACCATTTAATCGAGTAGCAGCACTAACACCAAAATTGGGTGTTTGCCCACCATTTTCCATGACAAAAGTACCATTTACATTTTCAGCAAATAATAGATGACCACCCATTTGATAATCATAAACAGTTCCGGCACCATTGAATAAATCTCGATTATTAAATCCATATTGATGGCCTGCCCTATCCGAAAATGCCATTACCATATGCCCACCTTCTAGAAAATCAATGTCGGTTAGCCAAGGAGTTGGATATACTTTCTGAATAGGATATTTACCAAAAGCAGAAGTGAAATCATTCGTCCAGTTATTCCAGTTGTTATTTTGAAAGGTCATGGGTTGTGACCCTCTCGATTGCCCTTTATTAAAATCTAAAATTTGAGAAAGAATAGCACCACTAGAAAAACTTGCTGCCCCTGTCGCATTATTCAATTTGAAAATATATGCCGCCAAATCTGTATTGCCAGCAATACTGGTATCTCGGTTTTCATTGGTGCAAGTAGCTCCTACATATAAGTCTCCACGATAGTATTTTAAAGCACCTGGTCGCAAAGTGCCATTAGTACAAGTAGGTACACTAGGAATATCGTCTAAGGCATAAGAAGTAACACTAATGACAGCAGTAGGATTACTCGGGTTGTCTAATTCCAAACGTACTACTTCTCTACTGTAAAGGTTGAGTACAAATAAATATTTGCCATCATCACTTATTTCTAAATCGCCTAAACTCACTTTCCCAACTTGGTCAAAGGCGGCCACGTCATTATTACCTGTTCCGCTTGATGAGGGTAGATTTCGACCAGCCGCACCATTAACGCCAATTACCCCTAGACCACTCGGCTGTCCCGAAACTGGATCCGTAGTACCAAGATAAGTAATAACATTTCCCGTTCCATCTAACTGATAGGAGGTACCATTTCCATAGGTCGGAGCGGAACCATCTGCTCTGGTTCGATAGCCATTTGCATCTAAATCATAGAATCCAGATACATTAAAAGAATTCGCCGTTGGTTCCAGTAAATAAATACCACCGCTACCGAGTGTTCCCAGTCCAACATGTCGTTTTAGGAAAGCAGAAGTAAACACCTTTTGAGCTTGTAAACTGTAGGCAACACCCCAAACAGCACCGATAGTGGTTCCATCGACCATTTGTTGAGGGGAAGTACCTGTTCCTGAATTACCATAATCAAATCCAACAAACCAATCGCGAGTTCCCGAATCTCCACCTGCCAAAGGGTCTCCATTGACATAACAGGGAACAAAAGCAACTATTTCTGAAGCAATTCCATTATAATTAAGTGGGTCAGCTAATCCAAAATCTCCACAATTGGGAGCGGTCATAAACTGAATAGATGAATTATTATTTGACCCAGTAGCTGTTGGTTTTGCCCAGCAAGAAATCTTATCAGGCAAGACAAATTCTACCCGATATTGTTCGGTATCCGTTAAGCCGCAAACTTGCCAATCTCCTTCTGAATCGGAGAAGCCTGTACCTACCAAAGCATTAGTGCAATCATACACTTCAACTCGAACTCCTTGAACACCTGGTTCGTGAGTATCGTCCACACCATTACAGTTAAAATCCTCAAATGTATTTCCACCTAAACAACCTGTTTGCGAAGTACAAGTTGCAATATCATTGGGACATGGAAGTGGTGCTTTTATAATTAAAGTATCTGTACAAGTGGTCGTTGTGGCAAATGTGCCAGTGAACATATGCGTTCCGTTACCATCTGCATTTAGATTGAATTGAATAGTTTGAGGGCTAGTTAGTGTACTTGCATTAATGGTTTGAGTGGTACTTCCATCCAAAATTATATTTATCATTTCGCCAGCTGGTGCATTAGACCAAGTGGCAATAATATCATAAGTAGCCGTAAATGTGCCGTCCATATTATCTATGCAACTAGCTGGAGCATAAGATAAAATAATTTCACAAGGAGTAGTACAAGTTAGCCCCATATCATATTTATGGTCACCACAGCCCGTTGCCGAAGTTGTCATATCAATAAACGGCAACCCATTGGGTCTTGCTCCCAAACTTCCCGACGTCAAGACACTTCCGTCCACATCCGAATCAATATTGTCATTTGTACCTACATTGACCATTGAAGTAATGCCATACATTTCACTTCCAACTGTAAATTCCGTTCCACCAAATTGTCCGCCACCGAATACGATAAAATATTGCGTGGAATAACTCATGCCAGACCAAGCCGTATTGGGAGTAGCATTTCCATTACCATCTACGGTAATACCCGTTGTATCTACATTATACTGATTGAAGTAATATTGACCATTGACGGTGGTATCTTGACCGACTAAATTACCATTTTGGTCATAAAGCTGAACAATTAGGTTGGATATACCTCTCTCACAGGCATCTTGGATACCATTTTGGATAGAATCACACCAGACGTAGTTGCCTATTTCAAGAGGAGCGGGGTCGCAGATAAATTCCACATCACCCAATCCTGCCTGTTTGCCAAATTCGCCTGTGTTGGGTCCGTTGGCAAATACCTCATAATTGGCTTCCTCTACTCCTGTATTTGTATTGTAAACATGGTAACCATTCTCAAAAAACTCCCTATCTTGTGGGTCAAAAACGGTAGCTAAAACTTGATTTTCTCCTCTCAAAATAGCCAACGCTCCGAGGGCAATTTCTTTGTGTGTAGTAAATTGATTATTTTGATGATAATCGTCAAAGTAATATTCTCCATTATTACCTGGTCCATCATTGGTCAACAAAGTCCCACTACTTGCTCCAACATTCGCATTACTGCGCAAATCAGGATGTCCACAAGTTGTTCCGCCATCTTCCAAAATAAAGGTTCCACCATCTTGGCAAGCGTGTAAAATATCTCCGTTGCTTACACCGCTTGTCATTATATTACTGCCAGAAACGGGAATCGGTTGCATGCTACCCATTTGAACACTAAATCTATCCACTACTCCAATTACCATATCGCCATTATCCGCAAATTCAATGTCCGAAATAACAGGTTGGGGATAAGCTACTTGTGAAAAGCCACCAAGACCAGAGGTTGGAAGACCAGTCTGTGCCCAATTAGTCACCCAAGCGCGCCATCCGTCACTATTGCTGTTGTTTGCGCCCCAATCTTCTCGATTATAGTTCATGGGGATGGTCAACTCTGTGGCGAATCCAGCACTTACATTATTTGGCTCAAAGGACAAAATATAACCGGTAACATCGTTGATGTCTTGGCTGTTTTCTCCATTGCAAATAACGCCTAAATAGCCTTTACCCCGATAAATTTTGAGTCCCCATGGGTATATGGTACCCGAGGTTCCACAGTTCGGGATATTTGGTATTTGCTCAATTAGATATTGATTAACAGTTCCCGAGGGTGCCGAGGGGGTAGCGGTTGCAGGGGTGTAATTACTGACATCAACACTTATCAAAGCTCGCTGATTGAGATTCACCAACCATAGGGTGTTTTCGTCTTCTGACAAATCAATATCCCCAAAACTTACTCTTGCTGCCTTATCAAAGGCATCCAAATCACGACTTGGAGCCGAAGACGAGCTGGGCAGATAATTATCGTCAGAATTGGGACTGGTCACTCGATTGACGGTGCCCAGTGAAATATTAACACCACCGGAAACAGCATCACCAATATTTGCGGGTGCGATACCTTCTAAATCAAAACCACCCAGAAGCGGTACTCCATTGCTTGTGTAATCAAAAACATAAACCCCGTCAAAACCTCGGGGGCCTTCACCTGCATGTCTTTTTACGGAGGCAGCAGTAAACAACCGCTGAGTATTACGTTGAAAAGCTAAACCCCAAGCCGAACCGATTTCTTGAATTTGACCATCCGTTCTTTTACCCGAAGAATTAGTATTTAAAATATTTGAATAAGTAGAAGAAATCAGAGCAGGAGCAGATTTACCAGCGGATGTGCCACTCTCGAAACATGTAGTTGACAGTCTTGGATTTGTCTGACAATAATCAACGGCATTACTCACTGAAAACTGAGTACAGACTGGTGCTGTCAAAAACTGAACATCCGATTGATTACCACTACCTGCTACGTGAGTAGGCGTTGCCCAGCAAGAAATCTTATCAGGCAAGACAAATTCTACCCGATATTGTTCGGTATCCGTTAAGCCGCAAACTTGCCAATCTCCTTCTGAATCGGAGAAGCCTGTGCCGACCAAAGCATTGTTGCAATCGTAAATTTGCACTTCTACGCCTTGTACCCCTGGTTCGTTGGTGTCATCTGTTCCGTTGCAGTTGAAGTCTTCAAAGACGTTACCGCCGAGGCAGCCAGAAGTGGAGGCACAAGTCGCTACGTCGTTGGGACAGGGAAGTGGTGTTTTAAAAGAGGTGCTATCTGCACAACTTGCAGCGGTAAAAGCTGCTTTAATCAAGTTGGTACCATTCCCATTTGCTGCTACACTAAAAGAAAAAGTAGAAGGACTGCTATCCATAGCGGGATTGATAATGCCGATGTTAGTCCCGTTATTGGTAACATTAATCATTTCCCCAACTTCACAAGGAACGCTACTCCAATCGACTTGGGCAGTATAATTGGCGGTAAAAGTACCATCGTTATTGTCAGTACAGCTATTTTGGGTAACGGTTAAATCGATATTGCTAACGTTAATATTAATGCTAATGGAAAAAGCACCGCATTGTGCATTACTACTCGTTCCATCCGATTGTAAGGTAAATGAACCACAAGCGCTAAGCGCATCAATCCTCACCGAGTTATCACAAGAAAAATAGGTCATCCCCGTATTACCATTTCCTGCTTGCCAAATACCCTCACAAATAGTGCCTTCGCAGTTTATCATATCTTGTAAAAAGAAAACTTGATTAACACTCGCCGAACACATCACCGTGTCGATGACTATACTACTACTAGTGGGACAGCATTCCTTGGTGATACTTACTCCTTTTGCTTTAGTATTGGCAGGGTTGCCAATATTTAAAGCTACTTGTTCGTTTAAGTTGGTATCAAAAACCGCAATGCAATTATTAAAACTTCCAACGTATAGCTTATTTTGGTCCTCACTATAAGCAATGCCTCTAGCTCCCCAAAAACCTGATTGGCCATTAGATGTGTTATTTCCACTAGTATTATCACTAATGGTGGTCAATAGATTCCCCGAAGCATCGTATTTTCTAATATAGGTAGTAGCGGCACTACCCGCAAAAGTATTAAAGACAATGTAGTAATTACCCACTGCATCTTTGGTAATCCCCATCGGGATTACACCAGTAGTAGGGAGTGTTAAAGAGAAGGCAGCAGTACCGTCAACCGTCGGCGTGGTAGTGTATAAGGTAGTATCCAACGAGCCAGTATAAACAGTTAGAGCATTTCTATCTGGATAATACCATCGATTTTCTTCTTGATTAACGTAAAATCCCCATCCTCCAGCAAAAGCACCGTTAGGCTGAATATTCATTTCTCCAATCAAATCCCCCGTACACAAGCTGTAGGCTTTTATCGTATTGGTTGCATTATCGGGGGTATAAAATACACCGTTGGCCGAACCTACGTTGTAGCCGAACTTGCCATCAGGTGTATTTACGTAGTCATTGTCCAGCACCGCCCCGTCACAGTTCATTTGAAAAATGGGGCCCACTACTTCTGAATCAAAAGTATTTCCTTGTCCTACATAAATTCGTCCGTTGTTGTCCACGGCCAAACCGTGTGGGCGGATGATTGTATTATTACCTAACCAAGGACTACCGATTTCGGTCAAAGCGCCTGTGTTATTATCCAACGTAAACTTGTGGACTTCATTGACGTCTTCGTCGTTCAGATAGAGTTTTTCGGTGCAACTACAAGAAGGCTGACAAGCAGTTGGTGGTTGTGCGGAAGTAACATTTACATCAATAAAGCAGCTTGACCCTTGATTGAATAAGCGTAAAATATACGTTTGGCTATGTTCCAATCCTGTAATCGTCACCGTACCCGCCGAAACAAGAAATAAATCACTCGCCGTGGCACTCGCCTCATAAGTTGAACCATTATAGCTACTCGCTCCTGCAGTACTTACCCCTACTACATCGGCATTCATAATATTTGGAATGGTAATACTTGCGTCGTTATTAGGTGTAGTACCAGTGCAGGTGCCCAGAGCAGACGTGGGCGTATCAGTACTGATGGAGTCTGATACACAGATTTCTACCGTAATATTAAAGGCCGCACATTGCTGCCCAGCACCCCCACCGCTTAATTGAAAGGTACCACAAGGGGCATTTCCGGTGATTGTTATGGAGTTGTTACAAGATTCATAGGTCATATCTGTCAATGCTCCTTGTAGCACCCAATCTCCATCACAAGCAGGACCGTTACATTCCGTTAAATCTGATAAAAAGAGAACATCACCCACCGTAAAATCGCCTGTACATAAGTTACTGTTGACCGTGCTCGTACCTGCCGCTGGACAGCATTCGGTAGCAATTGCTAACCCCTTGGGGTCACCTTGGACAGGGTTTCCAATATTGAGGGTACTCAATTCATTTAAGTCCTTATCAAATACCGTTACACAATTTTCGAAGTTACCAACGTAAAGTAAACCCGAAGATTCACTATACACAATTCCGCGTGCCCCCCAAAAGCCAGCTTGTCCGTCCGTTGAATTGAACGTGGACGAATTGCCCGTTTGGTCTTCTTCTGCAAGTAGTGTGCCCGTGGGTGAATATTTGCGAATGACCACAGTAGATTGGGCACCATTGAAATCATTGATAATCACATAAATATTACCATCTTCGTCCACATCAATACCCATTAAACTGGGACTTGTAGTTCCTGGTCCACGACTTCCATCATTATCCGTATCAAATAGCAACTGACCAGTAGCTGAATTGGGAGTAGTGTAAAGAGAGGGATTAAGCGAGCCACGATAAATCCTGCCATTACGACCCGCAACATACCAGTCCGTATCCGTAACTGTAAAACCCCAGTAGCCACGGGTAAGATTATCCGAAGGATGTACCTGCATAGAACCAATAATACTACCGTCACACAAATCGTAGGCAAATACTTCTGGCTCCCGCCCCGTAGCATTTACCTCACCTATCGGCTGATACAAAAGTCCGTTACGCGATTGGTAGTTGAAGTGGAAACTGGTAATACCAGATAAACCATTTGTTGTATTATCTTCCACACCATCGCAACTAAATTTCCTAATATTTCCCGCATTACCAAAATCAGTATCCGCACCAGAACGATTACCGATATAAATACCACCATTAATATCTTGCGCCAAGCCATGAGGGTCACTTATGCCAGTTGCCCATGGAGTCGTTCCCGTTGAGAAAATCTCAGTTATTGCCCCCGTCGTAGGGTTGATTTCAAATTTATGGGTCAAATCCTCTTGTTCATCATTGACGTAGATGTATTCTTTACAATCACAAGTGGGATTACAATCTCTCTCATTCAAGGTAACCGTCACTTCCGTACTACAATTATCATCATTCCCATTAAAGATGCGAATCGTATATGTTTGCGAACCATTGGGATTGGCCAGATTGGATAATAAAGTCAATGGCAGGTCACCCTGCGTAAAAGTGGTGGCATCGGCGGCAGTTTGTGTGCCGAAATCCGTTCCCGCTACAATTAAATAGCGGTCGCCGTCGGTTGCCGTATTGAGTACAATCGAAGCATCAGAATTAGCGGTCGCCGTTGGAGGCGTTCCGTTGCAGGTTACTTGATTGGCAACAACAGATACAGCTGTGGGACCACAACCTGTTGGTGGACAGGTAAAAGTAATGCCATCAAGGTCAGCATCAATACCGTTTGAAATAAATCGCAAATATTGATTCCCCGAAGGCACCGTCACCGTAAAAGTTGAAACAACGTTTTGACCCGTAGTAATCGAAAAAGGACTTTCTGCCACTGCACTAAAACCAGAATTGGCACTAGCAGAGGTCTCAATTGTCCACACAGGCGTAGAGGCAGATATTCGTCGATAAGTAACGGTCACCGTGGTGGTTGCACTTAATGCTTCTCCTAAATCTAAAATTACTTCATCTCCGTTTTGATAAAGTTCTGCGTAGGAGCCATCTGGAGTTCCCGTAGCATTTGCTGCATTTGGAACACCTACATTGCTAATAACCGTACCATTACCCGTACAATTACTACCACCACTACTTACCCCTCTCAGAGCCAAAGTAGCTGCCCGCCATTCTTCCGAATTGCTATTCCGCATATCAAAAGCCCCAGTTCCCGTTGCGCCCGCACTCGCTTGGTCTTTTCTGGCAATACCAATGGAAACGCTAACTGAGCCAGTACTGCCACTTCGGTCGCCAAATACACCCGTAGTTCCAGAAGGCTCATAAGGCGTATTATTGCCATAATCGGCATCAGCACTGTAAGCGTAAATAATGGCGGTATTGGCCTCCGAAGTAGTTTTACTTGGACTGGTTGGATTATTGGAAGTGCCCGTTGAAATATCACTACCCGCATTAAAATTGTCGAAAGGATTACTGGTATCCACCCCCGAATAGGCTAGAATAGCACCTAGAGCGTTTTGACCACCACTCCACGTGAAATTATGGCTGCTGCTTCCCGCACTATCTGCGGTTCGATAAAAAATGGATAAAGTGGAAGCACTGCTAGTAGATTGCCCTTGATTCAGAGTCGTCCATCCTGCGGGTGCAGCTAAGGAAGTAGTTCCGTCAGTAGAAATAATAGCCAAGAGGAAATCACCAATAGAAGTACCACTTGGCTGGCTGATGCTGATGGAAGTGACGTCAGAGCCTTGAATGGAAGTGCCTGCGCCTACGTAGGTCGGCAAGGTCATCATTGCCGTATGTAGGTCTTCGTAAACGGTTGACTTTATTTTGAGAAAACAAGTTTGGAAAAAATCACTTTCGCCGGGCCCATTGAATAGTTTAGCAGCACTCCATTCTTCTCCTTTTAACGGTAGGAACACGAACAGCACAAGTGTAAATACAATACAGCTAATTTTTTGACCAAAAATCCGATTATTCATTTTTGACAACTCTTTTTGTGACAGAAAACCTACCACAGAAACCAAGAAAATTTGACTACCACAAACACGCCTAAAGTTTATGATATTCAAAAACTTTAGGCGTGTTTGTGGTAGTCAAATTT
>JBCCQK010000075.1:0-22054 GCA_039024375.1 Bacteroidota bacterium | reverse complement strand
CCCGAAACAGCGGCCGTTTTTAAGGGGATAATGGCGATTTAGTAAGGATAGCTAAATACAAAGTGTAAATAGTTTTTTGATAAATATTCTCGGGGACATAGTCGGCGCCGAAAAAGAAAATTAATTGTGGTTTTTTTTTTAATTGCAATTTACATTTTCAAAATAAAAATAAAACCACCCTAAATGTCCCTTTGTCGAGGCGACTAAGTCGCCGAGACTATTTATCAAAAAACTATTTACACATTGTATTTAGCTATCCTTACTAAATCGCCATTATCCCCTTAAAAACGGCCGCTGTTTCGGGTAGCGGCTTCACGCCAAACTCTTTTTCCAAGACGGATTCACACTGTCGAAAAGTCTTAATCGCCATCGGGCGATTGCCATTTTTGAGGTAGGCTTCCATTTGGATGCGGTAGGCATCTTCCCACGTATTTTCGATGAGCAGCGCCTGTTGGCAGAGGCGGATACTTTCCATGGGATTATCTTCTAAAAGGAGTTCACTTAAGTTGATGTAAGCGCCGAGCGCAAGGATTTGTAAACGTTCTCGCTCCGAACTCGACCAGTCTTCGTACAGGCGGTTGGGTAGGTATGTTCCGTGGTGTAAATCTAAGGCCGCTCGGTAGGCTTCGATGGCTAGATAAGGGTCGTCGTGTAGCGCATGATTACCTACTTTGATGAAGGCTTCAAGGGCTTCGGAGTCAATCCAAATGTCGGTCAAGTCCAATTGGTAAGTCACCCCTTGGCGAATAATGTACTTGGGTTCGGCCCGACTCTTGCGGTTCGGTTCGAGGGCTTTGTTCATACCGTGTTGGGCCACTTTGAAGTTTTGTTCGCCCGCTTTTACATCGTATTCGTCCCAAATTCGGTCGATGATTTGCTCCTTGTGGAGCGCTCTTTGGTGACGAGCGGTCACTAGAAACTGAAACAGTTGGATGGACTTGTCGCGGCCCCAATCTTTGCTTTGTAATATTTCTCCATCTCGCTCGACTTCAAAAACACCCAAAGTTTGTACTAGTAAGCTAGCACTTTCTTTTTTGGCATGGATGTCGTCGATGTTTTTCATAAAATGAAATCAATGGTAAGAGGTTGTGTAAAAAGGGTATAAATGAATTAAATTTCAACGTGTAATCAAGTAATATTAGCTGATTGTTTAATTGTTAAAATTGTTAAATTGCTAGCGTAACATACTGTATAATAGCAATTTAACAATAAAGCAATAAAACAATTATCCCAAAGATATTTAACAGTTACATAAATAATTTTTTACATATAAGGGCTTTTTACACAATACCCAGGACTGATGCTGAAACAACTCACAGAGTTGTGTTACGGTTACTACTTCGACAATGTATTGACCTTTTTATTCAAGGCTTGTACTTCTTTGGACAACTGAGCAACCGCCTTCATCATTTCCTGCACGTCACTTTTCGTAGCGGGTTTCCACGCATCGGGGTCTAGCGTTGCACTAATCGTATCTTTAACTTGATTGATTTGTTGATTGACTTCTTCTTGGAGTTGTTCGACGCCCGCTTTGGGGTCTTTGAGCGTATCCATGACGATTTTGGGATAGGTCGTGGACATTCGTTTCCAGAGTTCAAAGCTTTTGGATAGAATGCCTTTTTGTTCTTCGGGCGTTTTTTCACCCATAGCTTGAATGGTCAAATCGGCCAATTTTTCTTGAATAAAATCGACGACATCCTTAAACTCCGAAAAGCGTTTTTCTTCGCCTCCTTGTACGTGACGGATGTTGCCCCGCCATTGGACTTCGGATTCTTGCTGTTCATTCTTAAAAATCTTTTGCGTAAAGCGTAAAACAAAAGAGGCCGTTTCTTCTTTTTTTGCGGGCATACCATTTTTATTGGTTCTCTGACAATTTGGGTGACTTAGAGTCATGATTTTAGAAAATCATTTATTTCCTACCGTCATAAATGCTTCCCTAAAATCATGACCACCCAAATTGTCAAAGAATGTTTTTATTTATTATCGCTACTATCTTCTAAAACCGTCAACGGATTGGGCATTTCTAGTATCTGCAACGCTTTTTTGACCACATCATCTTGGTCATTTAAGACCGCATACAAACCGTTGTCGTCGTAAAGGTGTTTGGCAAGTCGTGCTTTCAGATAAAGCTTAGTCAACTCTTCTAAGTGCGGTACTTCGTTGTCTCCGGTGTTAATATCTTCGTTGGCAATGCTTTGTTGGAAATCCTGATAGACTTGGTCGGGAATGTCAAAATTTTCCACAAAATCTTCCATACTATCGTAAGATAAAACAGAGGCAGTGCCGTCCGACGGCGGTTTATTCGCTTGGTAATACTGATAAATAAAAGTTCTGATGTGTGGTTGTAAATACGCAAAGTAAGGGTTGGATTTTGCCGAATCGAGGGGGACAAATACGTCGGGAATGATACCGCCGCCACCGTAAACCGTGCGACCCTCTTGGGTGAAATATTGGGTCGTATCCGATAAACTCAGTTGCTTGCCGCTAAAAAGTTCACCGCTTTCCAAGCGGGCATCTAAGTCATCTTCGTAGCCGTCTTTATCGTCGTAATTTCGCTGAATCGAACGCCCAGAAGGGGTGTAGTAACGTGCTACCGTCAAACGAATAGCCGAACCGTCGGATAAACTGTACTGTTCTTGCACCAACCCTTTGCCAAAAGACCGTCGCCCGATGATAATCCCTCGGTCGTAATCTTGAATAGCGCCCGCCAAAATTTCACTGGCCGAAGCCGACCCTTCATCGACCAAAACGGCAATATTGTCAATAGAAAAGAACGATTTTCCCGTTGTTTCATAGTCGCTTCGATGGACACTTCTACCTTCGGTATAGACCAGTAATTTGTCCCTATCTTGAAAAAATTGATTTAAAATGCTGGTCGCTTCTTGCAAATAGCCACCGGGGTTATCCCGTACGTCGATGACCACGTTTTCCAAACCGTCTTTATCCACCATATCGGATAAAAAATCTAAAAATTCAGTATGTGTGGTGGCGCTAAAACGATTGATTTTGATGTAACCTGTGTTTTGATTAAGCATGTACGCAGCGTCGATACTTTGGATAGGAATTTCATCTCGAATGACGTCAAAATACAGAATATCCGCTTGCCCTGGCCGTAAAATGCCGAGTTTGACTGTTGACCCTTTGACTCCTCGAAGTGAATCAATGATATTGGTTTCGTTTAATTTTTGACCCACAAAAAGGGAATCATCTACATAAACAATCTTATCTCCCGGCAGGATACCTGCTTTGTCGGACGGGCCGCCCTCGGTTGGTTTAATCACGACGATAGTGTCCTCAATTTGCAAAAATTCGATACCGATGCCTTCGAAATTTCCGTCCAGTTGTTCGTTAACGCGCTTGACTTGTTCGGAAGGAATATAGGTGGAGTGAGGGTCTAATTCACCCAATAATTTGTCTATGGCTTTTTGAATGAGTTCGTCTCTATCCACTTCATCGACGTATCTTGCTTCGATGTATCGGAGCAACTCTTCTAACTTGCCAGGGGTGGTCACCATGGAATTTTCGGTCGTATTGGTCGGTAGAACGGGGACTTCTTTTTGGAGTTTGATGCCCAAAAGGATTCCCAAAATAAGTACAAAGGAAAAGACTAGCGGAAGCCAAAATTTACTAGTTGTATGCTCAGTATGCTGCGGCACTATCTTACGAGTTTAAGTTATCAGTACAATGGGAACTATGCCCAAAATACACCAATTTGATAACTAAACCCAAATTTGCACCAAACGTTTAGCAAATTTATGTTTTCTGATGGGGATTGGTTAGCTTTGACCGCTTACTAGAATAAATGATAAATGATGAGTGATGGATGATGGACGTAGCGAAAACATTCGACTTTTAACATCAAAAAATTATCTACAAACATGTATTTACAAATTAGCAATCAACTTTTTATTGTCGGCGGCGCTACGAGCGGTTTTGGCGGGGCTATTGCTCAAAAATTAGTCGAAGAAGGGGCGAATATTATTGCCGTGGCTCGAACGGCTGATAAATTAAAAGCCTTCAAAAAAAAATATAAAAAGCAGGTAGAAGTAGTAACTGGTGACCTAACGAAGCCCAAAACCTTGACCAAACTACTCAAAAAAGTGGGCGACCGACATTTGGCAGGGGCTTTAATTAATGCAGGAGGGCCACCTGCTAACCCCGCTATGGAAGCAACATTAGAACAATGGGACGGAGCGTATCAGTCCGTTTTACGATGGAAAGTTGACTTGACAAAACGCCTAATGCCTAAACTGATTGACCAAAATTATGGGCGCTTAGTGTTCATTGAGAGTGTTTCGGTGAAACAACCCATTCCCAATTTGGTATTAAGTAATTCCATTCGCATGGCCGTTGTGGGATTTGTGAAAACCTTGTCGGAAGAGGTGGTACAACACGGTGTTACGATGAACATCATTGGACCGGGCTACCACGATACGAGCGCCGTTGACCGCATTTTTAACAAAAGAGCGGAACAGACGGGGAAGACTGCCGAAACGGTCAGAGCGGAGTTTGTCAACTCGATGAAGATTGGTCACTTGGGACAGCCTGCTGATTTGGGAGAATTGGCCGTTTGGTTATTGTCGCCCAGTAGTCGCTTCGTTACGGGACAAACGATTGTGGTAGATGGAGGTTATATGAATGGGGTATATTAATTGAAGGGATTACAAATTAGTGGATTTTGTATTTGAGTACGCTATTTTATCATTGGTCTAATGGTTTTATTGCTGTATTGTTTTATTGTTGTCTAGCCATATAGCAATACAACAAAATAGACATTTAACAATCAACATATTTGATTGCCACCAAAATGTAACACACTCTATTCAATTAGTAACTTGAATTGGCCTAATATTTATGCTTCTACTCCTACTTTTTTGGGGACTTTCTTTTTTGGCACTTACGGTAGTGGGAGTAGCCACCTATTCGCTTTTTGATAAAGAAATGAAAGATGGTCGATTGACGGATTTTTTCTTTATGGGCTTGGTCGTATCCGCTACTTTGTCCTCTTTCGCTTCGATAATTGTGCCTATCAATTCGGCTTTTCAAATTGGCTTTTTTACGACAGTTGGGCTAGTAGGTTTAATCAGACGACAAGCCCTGAAAAATGGATGGAAAAGGGTAAAAGAAGATGTGCAGCAATACAATAGCGTGCACAAACTACTGCTCATTTTTGTGGTTGTATTTACCGCGATGGTCGGTGCCAAAGAAATCTGGGTTTCCGACACTTGGTTGTACCATGCACAGAACATCAAATGGATAAAAAATTATCCCGTTTTGCCCGGTTTGGCGTATTTACAGCCGCAATTGGGCTATAATTCGCTGTTTTTTCCCCTTGCTGCGCTGTTCTCGGTTGATTTCACCACCTTTTCTTCTGCGATAAATGCTACTATTTTTCCGTTGAACGGTGTCGTTTTGTTGGTTTTGTTAGGTCAGTTGCTCCACTATTTTTTTAGGTATCTGAAAAGAGCGGTTTGTTGGAAAAGCGTATTCTATTTACTAGTATTCGGGGCGTCTTTTTTGCTGTTATTACGGTCGGCTAGTTCGGCCAATCCCGACTTGGTTTGTGCCGTCATTACTATTTATTGTGTACTATTTTTTTTGGAAAAAAAAGCTGACGATTCTACTCGCTCGTTATTACTGATGACTGGTTTGATAAGTGTGTGTGTAGGATTTAAATTAAGCACAATTTTGTTGGGACTGCTGTTACTGCCCTTATTGTACCAAAACTTCTCTATTGACAAGCTACTACTGGTAAGTAGTTTAGGCTTGTTCTTAATGGCTCCTTTTTTTATTAGGAATTACTATTTATCGGGTTACTTGATTTTTCCCTTTCCCAGTATTGATATTTTTCAACCCGATTGGAAGGTTCCCCTCAAAGTGGTGGCCGATGAAAAAGTCGTGATTGAAAACTGGGGACGGGGGTTACGGCATATTACAAAGACCCCTTTTTCGGAGTGGTTTCCGGCGTGGTGGCAGCGAAAAGACTTGTTTGAAACACCTATTCTGTTGGCCAATTTGGCAATCCTTTTTACCCTATTTGTTTTTATCAAAAATAAGCAATGGACAATAGTAGGTTTACAAATTTTTGTCTTGCTTAGTGGACTTTTCTGGTTTCTCAATGCACCCGATGTACGTTTCGCCTACGGGGTATTATTTGTCGGAGCAGGTTTTTCGATAGCGAGTTTTTTTCTATTTCCATTTTTGCGAAAGCAAATGAACCCCAAAAGACTATTATTTGGGCTAGTTTTAGCGATATTGGTGTCCGTTAATTTTCATAAATTACATATCAAAGATGTTGTTACGAATCCTTTTAAATGGGTATTGCCCATGGGGTTCAACTTATCAGAAACGGAAAAGATAATTACCAATCTCACTTTATATCGTCCTACAAATCGAGGCACATGCGCCAACCATCCACTACCGTGTTCTTCTCGAATATTGAAAATCAGCCCGAATAGTCAACTGTTTCTTAGAAATGGCGTTGATTTTAGCGACGGTTTCATTGTCAAAGAAATAGAAAATTAATTACAATCTAAGTAGATACAAATGGACGGAAAAAGATTAAGACAAGTTGCGGGTGCTTTTCCTACGGGAGTGACAGTAGTTACGACGGAAAGCGAGACGGATGAGGTTTATGGAATGACTGCCAGTTCATTTTTATCCGTTTCTTTGGACCCCGCTTTGGTTTCTTTTTGTGTAAAAGAAGATGCCACCTTATTTACGCTGTTGGAAGTTGGAAAAGTGGTGGGGATTAGTATTTTAGCAGCACACCAAAAGGAAATCAGTAATCAATTTGCGGGTATCAATAAAGAGGAAATAGTCGTTCCAATGTTTCAAGTCACCCAAGGGGTCCACATTGTTGAGGGCGCATTGGCTTGGTATAGTACTAAAATCACCCAAATTGTCCCCGCAGGAGACCATTTTTTAATTCTTTGCGAAATTGTTGATTTGGATAGGGCAGAGGAGGGACTTCCGTTGGTCTATTGGTCGGGGTATCGAACGACAGGCGAGGCTGTTTAGAACAATGAGCAATGAACAATGAACAATGAGCAATGAACAATGAGCAATGAACAATGAACAATGAGCAATGAACAATGAACAATGAGCAATGAACAATGAACAATGAGCAATGAACAATGAGCAATAAGGTTTTTAAAAGCCGATATCGTTCATCATTCATCATTCATCATTCATCATTCATCGTTTCCTCTACTGCTTCACCCACTTCAACGTCCGTTCCGCTCCGTTCACACTGAATCGACAGATGTAAGTCCCTGCTTCTAAGCTAGCCGTATTGACGTGATACGTATGCGTACCCGCATTTTGCGTCGCCGTCAGGATATTTGCCACTTGCTGGCCGTTCATACTGTAAAGGACTGCCGAAACCGTACTCTTTTCGGGTAACGTATATTCTAAAATGGTTTGGTTGGAAAAAGGATTCGGGAAATTATTCAACTTCACCGTAGCGGGCAATTCTTTGACACTCACGATTTCTGACTTCAATTCGATATTGTCAATCATCCAACCCCATCCTTCTTCGAATGGGTCAGAAACCAAGCGGAATCGCAGGTAAACCACGTCACCCATTTCGTAAAACTCCGTCAAATTAATCGAGTGGGGTTCAACCAATTCTTGGGTGCCAGGACCACCGTAGGCCGCAAGCCACGCTTCGCTACGTCTAGAATCGTAGCCGTCTAAAGTCGTCCAAGTTTGTCCGTTATCGGTCGTTCCTTCAATGGTCACAAAATCGTAGAATTCTTCCGACCCGAACTCCTCGCTGTCACCAGGTTCTACCAACACCACTTCATCAAAAGAGAAAATAGAACTGGACGCACTCACCTCGATGGGTTTCTGGAAAACGGCGATAAATTCTTGATTAAATCCGGGATAAGGGTGCGGCGAATGTAAAGCTTGGTCATCAAAGCCAACTTCTTGGTAGGTATTAAAGCCCAGACGGGCGAAGTCGCTTTGACCTTCGTCGAAGTTATTGGTGTATTCTGTGATGGATTCTTCGTCCACGTCGTACACCAACGCCGTTGTTTTGGCCGTTAAATTTTCCCCTTCCGCAAAAGATGTAATTTCAACTGTCGCCCGAATAATGCTATCAGTTTCTATGGGAAAATCAATAGAGAAAGGCATCAGTATGGCCGAATCGTTACTTGGTAAGACAATTTGGTCGAAAGCGATGGCATCTTCCGCTACCATTGCTGTCACAGTGATGACCGTTGAATCGTAAGCTGACCGAAGATTAGCATCTCCAGCAATTTGACCATTGAAGCCGTTACCCGTAGAAACGATTTGTGGACCTAATAACACTGGAAGTGGCTCGTAACCTACTAATTCGGGTAAACTAACCGTCCAGATACCTCGCCCAAAGGTGGCAATGACTACTTCGTCGTTGACAATCTTCATTTCCCAAACGGAAACGGGCGGCAAGCCATTATCCGCAAAATTCCAAGTGGCACCACCGTCGGTTGATTCAAAGATACCGATTTCCGTACCCGCCCAGATAATGTTCGTATCGTAAGGCATCACCAAGAGAGAGTAGGTTGCTACGTCGGGGAAACCATTCTGGCTTTCCGCTTGGTTGGTCACAAAGCCTGAAATGTCCGTCCACGTTTCGCCCAAGTCTTCCGTTTTTAAAATCTTCGGGCCGTCAGACATGGAGAATAAAGCGTAGGCCGTATTTTTATCAAAAGGATGCGTGCCAATGCCCGTTACCAATCCTAATTTAGCTTGGTCATAACCACCCGTTGCTCTAAAACTATCCCCACTGTCGTCCGAAACGGCAATTCGATTGAAGTCATTCAAGCTCCCCGCTGACCAAACTACTCTCGGCGAAGCCAAAGACACTTCAACCGTATTATCTCGACCGTTGAAGTCCCACTCTTCGGGCATTTCGGTAGCCGTCCACGTCAATCCAAAGTCAACCGATTTGACGACACCCGCACTACTTACCGCAAAGACCAAATCGGGGTCTTGTTTGGAGGCGGCCAAGCGGGTAATAAAAGGGCCTTGGCCGGGAATACTTACTTGGTCCCAGGTTTCTCCCCCGTCTGCACTGCGGAATACATTATTGAACTGCGAAGATTCTAACAGTAAATCGGGATTGGCGTAGTTCCAAGCGGCCTCGAAGCCGTCACCACTCGGTGCACTGACCCATACACTAGTGTCGTCAGCGTCCATCGGCGAAACCCAACTTCCGTTGTCTTGGGTGCCACCGATGTAGCGGTCGCCACCGGGCATTTTATCCACTCCGTAAAATTGAGCGGTATTAAATCCAGACAAAGTAGGATAAATGGTTGGTTCTTCTTCCCCGCCGAAGAAAGACTGCTCTTCTTTGAAAGTGTCGCCCGTTTGAATGAACGTTTCCCCTCCATCTTTCGAAACGGCAATACCGCCATCATTCGCATTGAAAATAAAGAAATTGGTACTGTCCGTAGGGTCGGGAATGAAGAGGATGTTATGGTGGTCAACGTGTACGCCTTTGGTAGAAGCTTCTTCAAATTCGAACGTATATTCTCCGTAACCATCCACTACGGGAAAGAACGTACCGGCTGTTCCCGAAGCGGTCTCGGTCATAATCGAAATGGTTCCAACGGGTAAACTACTTTCCGTATCTATTACTTCACTTCCCGAAGGCCTAGTAACTGAAACGGTATAATAACTTTCGTTGGCAAAAGAGGCCAAAGCAGGAGAAGGCAGGGTGTCGTAGGGCAGTGCATGAACCGAAACAAAGTCGGGAATCCCATCCTCTAAATCTCCTTCTTCTTCAATGACGGTCCAAACACCATCGTCTCCATCATCGATAAAAGAAACCATCAACTGCTGATTATTGGTTACGTCCCATACTTCAAACGGCACAGGAACGTAATCTACGTAGGTGTCAAATGGACTTGCTGTAAATACGTGACGGTGGGCCATTTGGCCAACATTTTCCCCAAAGCGAATTTCAACATCGACTAATCCATCGGGTGCTTCCGCAAAGGGAAAACCAAATACAGCACCTAGAAAGTCCTCAGTGGTTAAGACGGCGTCCACACCTAGCGGATTGAAAAGACTTAATACGTCCGTATTATTTTCAATTTCTCCCAAACTAACTATATTGGTTTGTCCATCTTCCACAGTGATGGACAAAATAGGGCCTGCTCCGCCGACCATGACGGTTTTCTCATCGTAAGGGTGCGCAGCGATGGTGTTATCGTACCAACCTTGGCCTGCCATCCAATTGCCAAATTCTCCGTTAATTTCTTCCCAATTACTACCTCCGTCGGTACTTCTAAATAAACGAGAATCGACTTCAGCAGCAAAGAAGACTACTTGCGGATTGACGGGAGAAATGGCTACTTCTAAACGGCCAAGGTCTTGCTCTCTAGCATCGTACATGACGGTCCATGATTCCCCCTTGTCCGTAGATTTTAGGATAAAGCGGTCACGAACGGTAGCGTAAAGGATATTGAAATCGGTAGGGTCGGCAATGATTTGCTGCACCGATGGGTCCGTACGCTCTTTGAGTTCGTCCGAAGTACCGTACACACTTTTCCAAGTATTACCACCATCGGTACTCTTCATAATAAACCCGACAACTTCCGCTACGGTGGTATCGGGTTGCATTCGGTAGTCTGCTCTAGTAGCAGCGATTACTAAATTGGGGTCGGCGGGGTCCACGACGATGCGCAGAATACTGGCAAACTGCGGATTTCCGATAGTACTGGATAGTGGTGCCCAAGTATCGCCATTGTCGATACTTTTGTAGATGCCGTCTCCTTGAATCAAGTTATCGTCGAAGCCTTCCCCTGTACCCGCATAAATGATGTCTGGATTGGCAGGACTATTGGCCAAAGTGGTCGTCGCCAAGTTGGGAAACTCCTCGGTCAGATATTCCCAGTTGGTTCCACCGTCTTTGGTGCGCCAAATACCGCCCCCTGCAGAACCTAGCATCCACGTTTGAAAGGTATCATCTCGTTGGTCAATAAGTAGTCCTCTAGTTCGACCTCCGACGTTACCGGGACCTCTTTCTATCCAATCTAAATTTTTTCGAGCAACCCCTCTTTTTTTATTCAGTCGAAGGGCTTTTTGCAATGCCATTTGCTTGTAGTTAGCAATGTAGCGAGGTGCTATTTCTCCATCTCTGGTTCGGATAGCTTTGTGGTAGTCAAAATAATTATGAGGGCCTTCTCGTCGGTCGTCCTCTTTCATTTTGGCTTTTTTCCAAAGGTTATTGGAAATTTTAGTTACTGGTAACGTTTTTTCACTTGTGGAGGTGGTTGGTTGACAAGCCCATCCAAAAAGGATAATAAGTGATAAAAAAGCAACTAGCATTTGGTTGATTCTAGTCATAGTTTTGCTGATTAATAAGGTGATTGTAAAACGGTTGACAAAGGGCTTAACGGCATACGGTTTACGGTACACGGTTATGCTTAGCAAAGAAAAGCGGTTACATTCTTCGCTTTGTTTTGGTTTTTATATTAAAAAGATAGCTCTGTTTTTTGGCTACGTCCGAATTTCTAGACATTTGACCAGGCGTCACCGTGACCAAGAATTCGTCGTCGTTCTTCCAACGTCCTTTGGCTTTGCCAATCGTTTCTTTAAATAAAATAGCTTCCGTTGCGGGATGGTATAAAATGAAGGATAAAGTGGGAAAAATATCGTTGGGTCGCTTTTTGAAGGATTTAGTGATACAGGCTACTGTTTTAGAGGAGTTGAAATCAACGGAATAGTTCGATTTGAATAGTTCTTGCGCTACTTTTTCGGCTTTTTCGGTGGGTGTTATTTCGGGTTGTAGCACTTCCGAAGTGGTGGGTTTTACTTTTTTAGAGCAGGCCAACAAGGCCACTAACAGCAGTGAGAAAAATAGGATAAGACCTTTCATTGATGGTAATTTGCGAAGGCGTGTTTTAATGATAATAGACAGAGCCTTGATAAGTGAAGTAAATGTAATCAATAAAATTGGAGGGTTTTCTTTTTTTTCTCAAAAAGTTAAAGAATTGGGAAATATGATAGGTAGCTGACACAATTAAAGTGTGGGTAAATTGGAAGTAACGCAAAATGAGTATTTTTGCTAAATGGGACTAACAAATAACGATATCCTAAAAAAATTACGAGTAGCGCACAAACTGCGCACCGAAGACATGGTAGAAATTATTGGCCTAGCAGGTATGAAAGTAAACAAAGGCCAGCTCAATGACCTTTTCCGAAAAGAAACCCATCCCAGCTACGTTGACTGCGGCGACCAAATTTTACGCAATTTTTTGAATGGCTTAATCATTCATTTGCGTGGCCCCATGCCTGAGAAAAAGCAAGTTAACTCATTACCGAAAGACCCGCCTAAAGTTATCAAAAAGAAGATTTTGCGGAGACCGAAATAATCTAGATTCTATTCAACCAATAATTAATCAACAAACTTGAAAGTAGCCATTATTGGTGGTGGCGCCGCTGGTTTTTTTGCCGCCATTCACGCTAAGATGAATCACCCCCAAGCGCAGGTTGTTCTATTAGAAAAATCGAAGAAATTGCTTGCCAAAGTAAAGATTTCGGGCGGCGGTCGCTGTAACGTTACTAATGGTTGTACAAACATTAAAACGCTGTCCGAGGCTTATCCAAGGGGAGGGAAAAAACTTAAAAGAGCCTTTCGAACGTTCAGTACTGCTGAGACTATGACTTGGTTCGAATCGCGAGGAGTCGCATTGACGACTCAACCCGACAATTGCGTGTTTCCCGTTGCGCAAGATTCGCAGGTAATCATTGATTGTTTAATGGGAGAGGCACGACGTTTGGGCGTCCGAATCGAAACGAGCAAAGGTGTCAAAACAATTGAACCACAGCCCAATGACCAACTACAATTGGGCTTTGGTAATAAGTACCCTGCCGAATTATTTCACAAAACCATCGTAGCGACGGGTGGTTCGCCCAAAAAAAGTGGCTTAGAGTGGTTGGCGGAATTGGGACACCAAATTGCCGACCCTGTTCCTTCTCTCTTTACCTTCAATATGCCCAACGAATCTATTACCAAATTAATGGGAATTGTGGTTGAGAAAGCCTTGGTGAGTATCCAAGGTACTAAGTTAAAATCGGAGGGTCCCTTGCTAATTACGCATTGGGGCATGAGTGGACCCGCTATTTTGAAATTATCCGCTTTTGGTGCTCGGTTACTGAGCGAAATGAACTACGACTGTAAAGTGCAGGTCAACTGGGTGAACGAGTGGAATAACGAACTAGTCAGAAAGGAAATTTCGCAAATCGTCCATACGCAACCACAAAAAATACTGGCCAATTTTCGTCCCTATTTGCTACCCGAACGCTTGTGGCATTTTTTGTTGGAAAAATATGAGTTGCCCCTCAAAAAGCGTTGGAATGAATTGGGGAAGAAGGGCGTCAATAAGTTGACGACTATCTTAACTAACGACGTTTACGCCGTGAAAGGTAAAACGACTTTTAAAGAAGAATTTGTCACCTGCGGTGGGGTAAGTTTAGCATCTATTGATTTCACAACTATGCAAAGCAAGGTCTGTCCTAATCTGTACTTTGCGGGAGAAGTGATGGATATTGACGGTATCACAGGTGGATATAATTTTCAATCCGCATGGACAACGGGGTTCATTGCAGGAAAATTATTATAACTATTGCCCCTTCGAATACGAAATTCGAAACCGCTCTGTGAAAGAAGATTTAGCACTTGACCAATCCATGCTATCTTTTGTGATGTTTACCACCCAATAGCTATCATCTCGTTCTCCTGCGTTGCTATCCAAAAAAAGAATATTGTTCGTTTCGGTTAAGGTCCAATATCCACCGTTTTTTCCGTAGGGCGCCCCACCACTTTTGAATGACCCATCTTTAAAAAAAGTAACCCATCGGTCGTTTTTCGGATTATGAATATTGGTTACGTTGACCGAATTATCGTAAACTTGCCGCATATTCCAGGTTCCGTGCATTTTTTTGGGATAAGACGTTGAGCAAGCGGCTATAACGGAGCACAACAGTAGGGTAGTCCATAAAAATTTCATCCTATTTTTCTTTTTTCCGTAGGTGTTGAAGGCTATTGTAAGGTCAAGAAGGTAGTGAACAGATGTTGTTTTTAGACAAAATGGTGGGTATTCCCTTTAAATTTTGGTTAAAAACGAAATTGTCAAAGCGGATAGAACTCGGGGGACGTTAACTTGTTAGGACTAAAGTATATGCTATGGTCAAAAAATTAAAAATCATTCCACAATCTTCTCCGCACACTATGAAAAATTGGCTTTTTACTATTCTCATTACTAGCTTTCCACTCTTCATTTTTGGACAAACCATCGGGGAGTGGAAACTGAAGAAAGAGAAAAACGACCTAAAAGTGTACGTTCGAGATAACTCTGCCACTCCAATTAAGGAATTGAAGATGGTTTTTAAAGTGGATGCCTCTATGTCTGCCATTGTCGAACTCTTGCAGGATGTAGCGGCCATTCCCGATTGGGTGTATCGTTGCCCCAAAGCCTACTCCATAAAAAAAATCAGCGACAGCGAAGAGGTCTATTATAACTTGGTAGATTTCCCTTGGCCGTTGGATGACCGAGATTTGGTAGTGCGGAACGTTTTAACGCAAGACCCCGTGACCAAAGTAGTAAAATCGGAATCCTTTGCGGAGGCCAGCTATATCGCCGAAAAAGAAGGGATTATCCGTATTCAAAAAACGCACCTTTGGTGGACTTTCACCCCCAATGACGAAGGATGGATTGATGTAGAATATTTTCTGAGTTCTGACCCTGGGGGGTTCATACCTGCATGGATTATCAACTTAGCGATTGACCAAGGCCCTACCCATACAATTAAGGAGTTTAAAAAAATACTTAAACTTCCCAAATATCGGGATGCTCAGCTCGATTTTATCTCCGAAGTTAAAGAGTAACATCTTGACAAAACTCTTGCCGTTTAGAAATTACATTGTTGGCCGAATGTCGTAACTTTGTGCTAAAATTGAAACACTTGAAAAAGTATATTCAAAGTTTACGAAATTTTCGCAAATTCCATCGGTTTTCAGGGTTACTTTTATCTATATTTCTGCTCATTAGCGCAGTCACTGGTATCCTGTTGGCCTTAAAAAAAGACATAGATATTATTCAACCTCCCACCCAAAAAGGGATAAGTAAAGACTTGACTACTTGGAAATCTCTCGACGAATTAGCTGCCCTTGCCACCACTGCTTTCCACCAACAATATCCAGAACAAGCGAATAATTCAATCAATCGAATGGATGTTCGACCCTCAAAGGGTATTGTAAAAGTTTTGTTCAAGGAAGGAAATTGGGAAGTACAGATTGACGGAACTTCAGGAGAAGTAAAGTCTATTGCCAAACGCTATTCCGACTGGATTGAAAGCCTGCACGACGGGTCGATTGTTAATGATGTTTTCAAACTCGTCTCGATGAATGCACTCGGTTTGGGCCTTATTTTTTTAATGGGAACGGGTGTTTGGTTGTGGTATGGACCAAGATTGGTGCGTAAATTGAAGATGCGGCGTTAAGTGAAATCTAAAATTCAAAATGTAAAATTTCTAAAAATCTAGTAGCTTACATTTCAAAACAGCATAGGTTCATTTGAATACATTCAGTTCCAGTTAGTAGTTCAATTTACGACTGTGAAAGTTTGCAAGTAGAACAAAAGGATTGAAGTTGACTAATTTGCATAACTAGTCACTAGTCAACTAATCACGAATCACTATACTAATGTGGAAGTTTACTACGCAGCAATCCATAAGTAAATGTACCCAATAAAGCACTTCCGATAACGACCAATATAATTCCGTAGCCGTGTCCCACCAACGTGTAGAGCGGCCCTGGACAAGCCCCCGTCATCGCCCATCCCAGTCCAAAACAAGTACCTCCTAAAATACTAGCTACGTAGGTTTTTGGTTTATCCGCAAATTGAATCACCTGTCCATTTTTATTCTTCAACCGCACTTTTTTCATCCAAGCGTGTATTGCTGCGCCCAGAATAACGGCCACACCAATGATGCCATACATGTGAAAACTTTGGAATCGAAACATTTCTTGAATCCGAAACCAAGAAATAGCTTCCGATTTGGTCATAACGATACCGAATAAAATACCAACTAACAAGTAATTGAATAACCGCATTTTTTATAAACTTAAAATGAGTGGAAAAAGAAAGTGTGTCATTAAGAGGCCGCCGATAAAAAAGCCAATGACCGCCACGAGAGACGGAAGCTGTAAGTTAGACAAACCACTGATAGCGTGTCCCGAGGTGCATCCACCCGCCCAGCGAGTGCCAAATCCGATTAAAAAGCCGCCAACGACCATTAAGATAAAGCCTTGCAGAGTGGCTAATTCGGAAAAATTGAATAAATCCATGGGTAAATATCCACTTCCTTCGGAGAGATTGGCGGGGACTTGGACGCCCAAATTGGTTAAATCGGTCACCGTTGCAACGGACAGTTGGACAGGCTGCGGACTTGCCAAAATAGTCGAACCGATGAATCCACCAATAATACCACCCAAAATAAAAATAAGCAGCCAGTCGTGGCTTCGCCAATCGTAATTGAAGTAGGTAATTTTTTTCCCCGCTCCGCCGATAGAACAGAGTGCTCGGAAAGAAGAAGAAACACCGAATCGTTGGCCTAAATAGAGCAACAGAAACATGACTAGGGCAATGGTGGCGCCCGAAATAGACCAGTGCCAGGGTTGGCGGAGGAAATTAAGGATGGTTTGCATAGCTGCTATTTTTGCTTAATTATTTTAATCCAATAATTGAGCAAAAATAGCAATATATAGAAGTGGCGTCTGTGATGTAAGTCACATAGCGGTAGGTTGCAAGTTATTCGTATTCGGAAAGTACTACCTTCTCATTAGCTATATCTTTAACGTAAACCTCTTCTTTTTTCTCCAATATCAATCCAACCACTTGGTCCGTATCCTTAGGAAATTCGAAATGTTGAACTCGAACGGTGTCGTACGTTTTCGATGTAGTAACTAACTCATATTCACCGTCTTCGATATTTTCTATAAAAAAATAACCCGACTCGTCCGTTGTGATTTCCAGAGTAGTAAATGCTGAGGAAGCTGGCCGTAAAAAAACTGTGGCCGCCGCAATCGGCTCACCGTCTGTGTCATAAATACTACCTTCTAAGCTACTCTGCGCAACTAGAGATAGACTACTAAAAACAAACGTAAAATATAAAGATAGATTTTTCATGACTGTTGACAGTTTATTGTGGGTGATAAAGACGCTTTGCCATTCAGTTATAAAACAGCTATTCGATTTTAGATGTTCCCTTGGTAAGCTGTTTGACACATAAGTTACATTCTTCCGATGCAGTGAACATTTTCTTGGCATAATAAAGTTAGGGGTAAACCGAGCCGTTTTCCATTTAATTCTGCCCAATCGAAAGAAATTGGGGTTGAACTGTAATAATTGTGTCTGAATCACTCGAAACGTGACCACTAAGTACTAATTTTAAGGAAATTTTAAATTTTTCAATAGCATAGAATAGGGTAGTAAAAGCGTTAGTAAAAAAGGTAAAATGCTTTTAATCAGCAAGTTTTAAGAATTGAGCAAAAACTACAATTACACAACATGAATCGTATATTATTTTTTTTCATTTTAGTAACAAGTATTTCATCTTCTGCGGAGGTAAGCGCGCAGTGGACCAAGGGCGCAGCCAAAATAGATTGGAGTGCACCTTTCAACGAACCACCGAAAAGCTTTTTAGATAAAATCATCCACAGTGACTCGGAAGGGTTTTATGGATTGCGCTTACAAAGCGAAGGTATTTCTTCGGGTAAAGCGGATGTGTTCGTAGAATACTACACGAAGGCAGATATGAACTTGCGAATGTCCAAAAGTTTAGACTTAGAGTTTAAAAATAAGACCCGTGATTTCGAAGATGTAGTGATGATGAAAGGGGGAAATATGTACTTTTTGACTTCTTTTAATAATCAAGCAAAAAAGAAAAATTACCTTTTTGCTCAACCCATCAATCTTAAAAACCTGCGGGTTGCGCCGAGGCTCAATAAAATTGCGGAAGTAGCCACCAGAAATGCTTACCAAGAAGGCGGTTTTCGAAGTCATATTTCTAAGGACACCTCCAAGATTTTGGTGTATGCTATGTTGCCCCGTAAGAAAAGACAGCCCGAGCGGTTTTCCTTGCAAGTATTTGACCATCTAATGAATCCGTTGTGGTCTAAAGAAATCACTTTGCCGTTCAACGACGATAACTTTGCCGTCGAAGAATATCGAGTAGATAACGAGGGGAATGTTTATATGCTAGGCGTTATATACGAAGATAAGTCAAAGTTCCGTCGGAGTGGGAAACCTACTTATCAATATACTTTATTAGCGTACCGCAAAAACGGCGAAGAAGTCAAAGAGTATAAAGTTAATTTAGGGGACAAGTTTATTACCGATTTGACGTATCGAGTGGCGCGCAATGGCGATTTGGTCTTTTCGGGCTTCTATTCGGACAAAGGGACTTACAGTGTCAAAGGTACTTACTTCTTTCGGTTGAATCCCGAGACTAAAGAAATTTCCAATAAAAGTTTAAAGGCCTTTGATTTTAAGTTTTTGACTCAATATATGTCGCCTAACAAAAGGGAGAAGGCTCAGAAAGCGAATCGGTCGGGTAATAAGAACAAAGCGCCCGAATTGTACCAGTACGCTTTGGACGAATTAATTTTGAGAAGTGATGGCGGGGCAGTGTTAGTAGCCGAGCAATACTTTGTCGAACAACGATTTGATAACAACCGCTTCAACGACCCTTACGGTTTTGGTGGTTTCTACGGCGGGCGCTTGGGATGGAATCGGTGGAACCGTTGGAATAATCCCTACTGGGCAGGCAATTTTCAAGACCAAACCTATTTTTACAACTACAACGATATTATCGTCGTGAACATCAAGCCGACGGGCGAAATTGAGTGGACGGCTCGCATTCCCAAGCAGCAAGTAACAACCAACGACGGTGGCTACTTCTCTTCCTACGCCATGTCCATCGTGCGGGATAAATTTTATTTTGTTTTCAACGATAATCCCAAAAACTATGACCCCAATACGGGGAATAAATTGTTCAACTATAACGGTCGAAATTCGGTAATTACATTGGCCGAAGTCAACAAAGATGGCGGCGTTGCTATTAACCCAGTGTTCGACAATCGGGAAGCGGGCATCACGACTCGACCTAAGATTTGCCAGCAAGTTGGGCGAAATGAAATGTTGATTTACGGAGAACGGGGACGGACGTATCGGTTTGGAAGTTTGAAATTTTAGCCCAAAAGGAGGAATTTCGCTTCAAGTAATTTTTTGTAGCCTCTGCTGACGGGAAGTTCCTCCTTTCCAATTTTCACCAACCCTTTGGTATCGTAATATTCGATTTTGTTAAGGTTGACGAGATAATTTCGGTGCGTTTGCGTAAATATTTCTTCGTCTAATTGTGTTTTCAATCTATTTAAAGAGGCTTTAATAGCAAACTCCTTTGCATCCTCCAATACAATCGTACAATAATTTCCCTCTGCGTAAATCCAATCAATCTTACTCCTTCTTGAGGAGTGGTAAGTGGACCCTTGTTTGATAAAAATAATATCCGTAGTTGTTGAGGGTTGGTAAATAAAACTATTCCTTGGCCTAATGAAAACAATCCATACCTACCTTTAATATTCTTCACTCTTTTTAGTCGATTTTTTGTACACCGTGTAGCTATTTTTGTCAGAAAAACAATCCAATGATAGAAATTCGTCACTTAAAACTCATCGAAGCCATTAACCGACTAGGGTCACTAAAAAAAGCAGCGGGAGAATTATTCTTAACCCAATCGGCGCTGAGTCATCAACTAAAGCAGTTAGAAACAACGGTGGGTTCGCCGCTTTTTCACCGCATCAATAACCAATTGCACTTCACCCCTTTTGGGCAACAGTTTTACGATTCCTCGTTGTCTATTTTAGAAAAAATGGATGACTTGGAAGAAAGTATTGCCGAGCATCAGCGACAGCAGGCCTACGATTATATACACGGCTACTCCAACGAAGAATCGCAGCGGCTCTACGACCAAGCCAATTCCATTGCCGATTTTTTGCATTGGGATTCTAAGTGGGCTTCAGGTACTACTATTTTGGAGGCAGGTTGTGGGGTAGGGGCGCAAACAAAAATAATTGCTCAACAAAACCCCGATTGCCAGTTTACTTGCGTTGATATTTCCAAAAAGTCGTTGAACAAGGCAAAAGCGTTGGCTAAATCGGAAGGCTTATTGAACACAAAATTTCTGTACGAAGATTTGACCCAACTTTCCTTCAAAGCGGCTTCGTTCGACCACGTTTTTGTCTGTTTTGTATTGGAACATCTTCCCAATCCACAACAAATTCTACAAGAACTGAGGCGAGTCCTCAAACCTAACGGAACGATTACGGTCATCGAAGGAGACCACGGCTCCACTTATTTTCATCCCGAAAGCGAAAAGGCACGTCGTGTTATCGAGGCGCAGGTGGTGCTACAACGGCAAAAAGGGGGAGACGCAGACATCGGTAGGCGGCTATTTCCGATTTTGCAAAAAGCTAATTTTTCAGAAATCCAAGTGACGCCCCGACAGATTTACGTCGATGATGCCAAGCCGCAGTTAGTGGAAGGCTTTACGTTGAATACTTTTACGGCGATGATAAAGGGCGTAAAAAACGAAGCCATCTCCGAACAACTAATGACCGCTGATGAGTTCGATGCGGGGATTCGGGCGTTGGAAAAAACGGCTAGTGGCGGCGGGACTTTTTGCTACACCTTTTTCAAAGGACGAGCGAAAAAGAGTGCTCGATAACAAGAAATGTAAAATTCAAAATTACAAACCCGCCCGAATGCCGCTAGGCGGGCTGGTTCAAAATCTAAAAGTACCGACAATTAGAAACCTAAAAATTTAAAAATATAAAGATTAAATCCTGTTCATCTTGAAATCTCCGATGAATGCGGAGTCGCATGACCTGTCAAAAAAGATATAGTCTTAATTTTGTCTGATTATCTAGTTGAGGGTTTTTGAGTGAAACAAGTGGTTAGGAATCTGTATTTAGTTGAACTAATTACTAGTCACCAATCACTAGTCACTACATCAATAACTGATTCGTACAGCTCACACATTTCCCTTTCTTATTCCGTTCGAAATAAAAATCTAGGCGTCCCAGCATCATCCCTGCCCAACCCACTTGATTGACGATAACTTCTTCTTGGTCAAGATTCTGGTACGATTCGGCTTTTTTCATAAAGGTATGGGTGTGTCCGCCAATAATCAGGTCAATATAGCGACTATTTTCGGCCAAGACGACATCCGATACTTTTTTCCCTCGGTAGCGATACCCCAAATGCGATAAACAAATCACCAAATCACATTTTTCATCTTGTTTCAGAATTTGGGCAATTTGGTTTCCTTTGTCCAACGGGTCCAAATAGCGGGTATCTTTATACATCTCTGTCGCTACTAGTCCTTGTAGTTCGATGCCCAATCCAAAGACGCCAATTTTCAGTCCACCTCTTTTGAAAATTTGATAGGGTTTAATTTTTCCGTTGAGTACGGTATTCGAAAAGTTGTAATTGGCGTTGAGTAAAGGAAAGTTGGCTTGGGGCAGTTGCTGATTCAAGCCGTCAATGCCTGCATCGAAATCGTGATTGCCGATAGTCGCCGCATCGTATTTCATGGCGGACATCAGCTTAAATTCCAGTTCGCCCAAGAAGAAATTGAAATAGGGCGTCCCTTGAAAAATATCGCCCGCATCGAGTAGCAAGGTATGTTTAACCTCCGACCGAATTTTTTTGATTAAAGTGGTTCGTCTAGCGGCCCCACCCAATCCTTGATTGCGACTACCGTCCATTGGAAAAGGCTCAATTCGGCTGTGTACATCGTTCGTGTGTAGAACGGTCAATTGTACCAAATCGTCTTCGGAGTAGGCCCGCAGTGGAAAGTGACCAATGCTAGAGAGGATAGACGTTGCCGTTAGCGTTTGAACAAATTTTCTTCTTTTCATAGTTGTTTCTGTCAGTGGAAGTTTATTTTCTAAAAAGAATTGAAATCGTTTACAAATCATTCATCATTCATCATT
>JBCCQK010000074.1:0-22149 GCA_039024375.1 Bacteroidota bacterium | reverse complement strand
TAAAAAATTTTATTATGCTTTTTTTTGAGAAATTAAAATATTTTTTTTTGATTTATTAAAAAATGGCACATATTAATAAATATAATGCGGCTAATTATTCCCCGGCGGCGCAAACAAGGCTTTCGTCTTATTCACCACCCCTTTTAATACCGAAAAAATAGCATCTGAAGAAAAGCCGCCCAATAAGGCTAACGTCATTTTTTGGGCTTCTACGGACCCCGCCATTACCGCTTCGTTGAAATCAAATAACTCGGCGATGATGAACCCAGAAATAACGCCGATAATAATGGTGGCATTGACCTCTATAGCATCAACGGGCAGTAGGGTGTACTCTTTTATCTTATCACTAGTCGTTTTTAATAAATAGAACATTACGCCCAGTAAGGAAGCGGAACAGACAAACAGCAAATTATAGAATAAAACTTTCCCATCCGCATTCAAAAGTCCCGCTTTCTGGTTGGCACTGTTGACATCAGGCGACAAACTCATCAGTATCAAACTAATTAACGCAATCCCCGCCAATAGTAAACATTTAGAAATGATGGGCGTAGCATACCATTTTTTCTCTTCACCGTCCCCTAGCACATGGCGATTGATGTAGTTGATGGACTGAGCCGTAGCGGGTTTGATAGCCGTTACCATGGTATTGTAATTGGCGATTAGTTGTGTATCGTCCGTTGGATTATTTAAGGTAATGCCCGGTGGAAACACAATTCCCCGCTTACTTGCGTAGCGAATCATCGCCGTCAAATCTTGCTGGATTTGCTGTTGATTGACGGAATGGGGGAGAGGGGTGGATATAGTGGTTGTAGTCGGTTTAGTTACCGTAGCTACTACTGGTTGAGTGGCTACTGTAGCGGTTGCCGCTGGCGGAGGAGTAGCAGTTTCGTTGTTAATTGTATCGTTCATAATCGCGATTTTGTTTGTTTGTTAAATAGCCAAGTTGTTTTTTGTCATAACTTAATACCGTAGGTTGTCCAAAAACTTTGTAAATCCGTTGCTGCCCCATTAAATAGGTTGCGGTCACAGTCCCCGATGCCCGATACCGGTAAGGCACCGTGTCCATGAATGCTATCCGAAAATTGCCAAATCGTATATTTATCCCAGCCATTGGGCAGACTAGGATTAATGGTTTTCCAAGAGTAAGCGGACAACCAGAGGGGACATTGACTCAAAATAGCTAACTGGTCACTGCTAGGATGTGCATCATTGATAAATCTAGCACGCGAATACAACATCGGATATTTTCCCGTTTTACTATGAACAGTCGTAACAAAAGCCACGGCATCCGCAACGGACATATTGGTCGTTTCCCAATCCAGAACTAAGACGGTGTTATCTGACTGCCCCACTTCGTTCAAAAAATAATTAGCCTGTTCTACGCCACTTCCTGCCCCGCCAAAGTGGTAAGCCCCCCAAAGTAAGCCCGCCGCTTTAGCTTTGGCTACCCGTCGGTGATAAGTGGGGTCTATACTATCTTTACCACCATTACGCTCGGAACACTTATGAATCACTGCTCGAATACCTGCATGGTACGCATTCTCAAAGCAAATATTGTCCGTATCGGTTCTTGGATTATATTTCTGATAATGCGATACATCAATCACAATATTGGAATGTCCCGCAATCTCTAAGTTCTGGATAACGGGAAACTGAAAGCCATGTTGTTTTTGGGCATTGGCCAGCGTGGCAGGCCCCACTTTTCCATCTACTCCTAATTTGTTGTCTTTCTGAAATTGTTCGGTAAAGTCCGTGGTATGTTGCCCCCAAATTCCATCAATGCCTCCAACTTTGTAATGTTGATTGGCTAAAAACTGTTGCCAAGCAGCAATGTAGGCTGTTTTAGAATCTTTATTGATTACGTGAACTGGTGTGTACATATTGAGATGGTTATTGTTGATTAATTCAATTAGATGCCCCTTTTTTAAATTCGCCTAAATTTTGGGCGGTTACTGTATATTAAATTCAACTAAACAGACAAGTTGTTGATTAAAGCGGCCAGTTCTCGCCGAATAACTCCTTCCAAAGTACCCTTAATCCGTTGTTGAACGACTTGCAGTAGTCTTTCAATAATTTCATTTACATAGGGAGCAAATGGCCCTAGCTGACCTATTTTCACTTGAATCTTATCGTACTTCAACTCAATTTTATTTAGTACAATAGTATCAATACTAAGTCTTAGTTTGAAAGCCACATCAAAAATGACGCTTACTTGAATTTTTGTCATACTTGCTTGCGGTAAAATACTCGTCCCTAATCGTAAACGGTAGGTAGCATTTTGGTTTTTCAGCTGTGCTTCCGCCAAAAATCGAAGATTCATTATTGCGGTTAAGCCATCAGCTGCGTGGCCACCTTTGTCGAGTTCGATGAGTAGCGCTAGAGTCGTTGTCTGATTATTAAAATTAATTTTGGGTGTCAGCGGTATGCTCATCTTAACTATCCGCAAATTACCCAAGCCCGCTATCCGAAAAGTATCATAGCGGATTTTTGCTTTTAGGAAACAATCACCAATTTGCCTTTGGGACAGGGGACTTTCGGATAATTGTACATTGAGAGGGTCTAGCCCCCTATCTTTGACCATGGCTGCTATTTGCCGATTGATGGTTGGCCGTAAACCTTCTAGGGCTAAATTGATTTTTGGGGCTAGGTTCATTTTGACTTATTATCACTGTTTATAGATTCAGCATCGATACTTTACTTTTAGCTCTCATAATTATAATCGTTACCATTTTTCTTTTTAGACTAGGTTATCTGATTTTGCCTCACCCAAAGGGCCATTTGTCGAACGACCTCTTTTCCCGTCTTTAAAATAAGGGGTTTTTGTTGCTCAAAATCTGACCCAAAATCGCCTAAGTGCACAAAACCTCGATAGGGTACGTTAATACAGTGATATAAAACTTCATAGAAGATATAGTTACACAAATAGGCTCCTTCGGGAGAATCATTGTACATAGGATTCATGTAAGTCCCGCTTGGGGCTGATTTGAAATAGTTATAAAGCTCTGTAATGGGCAATTTAGTTGGTATTTTATCAGGGCCGCCTTCTATAATTTCTCCAGTATCTCTAACATTGTAAGCATTTTTTTCGAATATTACATGCTCTGCTCCCGGTGCTTCGCCAAAGTTGACAATCGCATCTATTGAGCCTTGGCCTCGCAAAAATTCTGACAGTTTTTGCCAAGCTTCTCCAAATTTTACTGGTAATACGATGGTGCTAATCATTATCTCTTCCATACTACTTGGTAAAGATTCTGCTAATAATCTAGTAGGATTTGGTTGACTTATGTAATCTTCAAATCCAGTTACAATAATTTTCATATTCAATAATTTTAGTTTGTGATTGTAATAGTTTACTAGGGTGCATCTCAAAATGTCGCCCAACTCGGAGAGTTAGGTTACTTTTGGCAATCAACCGTAACCTAACTCTTCGAGTTGGGCCAAGTTCTTCACAAATGCAAATTCCTTAAACGACATTTTGAGATACCCCCGTTTACTAACAGTTATAAGAAAAGTCATTTTATTTATAATTGATTCCTATCTTGACATTGCAACGCCACTAAAAACTCGTAAAAAGTTATCTAGTGATAAGGTTAAGAGGTCCCCACCAAATCCACCAACACTTCCAACTCCTGCAACTTAAAATCATCAGGAAGGGGTGGTGGATTTTTGTCAATATCACTAAATTTAAAACTAAACAATCGGTCGTTCTTTTCTTTCAGGTAGTCAAATTCTAAGGTTATTTGTTCCGATTGATAAGCCGTTGCTTGTAATACGCCACAGATTACCCAATTGGCCGATGAGGCTGGTTTTGTTGCGCCGTCGTATTTGTATTTCAAAAATATTTTTGTGAACTCAAAATCTTCGCTGTAGGTACCTTTTGCGTTCAGTTCTATGGTACAAGTATGTTTCGTGCTATCGTAATGGAAATCGAAGACAACGGGCTTTTCCGAGGTTGGTTCGCACGTCTCGGTACCTTTAGCTGATTCCGAATATAAAGTCAAATTACTACTCGTTTGGTCACCATTCGAAAATCTCATCTTTGGATTTGAAATGACGGCACTGTGCATTTGAAAACCAAAACTCGATTTTTTGTCAGTATTGGAAGCAGTATCGAATTTACCAATAATTATATCGAATTGGTCTAATGCTACGGCAGGCGTTACTTCTGCTACTGATTCGCCCAAGACATGCCGGATGACCGTTGGAAAATCTACTACGGAGCCTGGTTGTAGCCCAAATTTAAAATTTGGGTGGTCTCTACTGACCGTGCTATCAATCACAAAAACAGCTTTTCCAACGGTTAACATACCTTCGACTAAGAATACTGGCTTTTTAGCTGTGGCATCTAGTTTTTTTTTATATCTAAATCAATCGTAAAACTGCCCACAGTAGCCATCGCTTCGGCTTCAAATCTTGCTAATTGTACTTTTCCACTTAAATTATTAATTTCAATAAATGCTTTTTTGAATCTAAAACTGGCGTTAGCGTTACGACCACTACTATCTTGTAATAAACTGGCAAGACTAGCTTCCAATTCTGATAAATCCAAATCGGGATGGATTTCTTGGAGCGCTTCAAAGGGGAAACCCTCGGAAGTATCCGCTGATAAATTACCATTACTACTCGGATGCAGGTCTCCTATCCACTGCCATTTGAATCCTTTTTTTAAGTTTAGGACTAATAAAGACTCAAAAGTTACGGCACTAAACTTAGCAGACCCCTGACCAGATACGTAAGGAATTTTAGGCAAGGTACCGCTACCACTACTATCCAAAGTAATGGACAACGCATCAAAATGGATATTTTTGAAAACGCCTTTTTCTTTTAGGGGTATTTCATCTGTGAGGTCAAATGTACTAGTAACGTCCTTGAAGTATAAGCCTACCTTTCCTGGAATGCGGCTAAGTTCGTACATGGTTAAATCCTTCGAATCTGAGTCGATAGGATTAATTTCATTAAAAGCTAAATCCTTTCCTAGTATGGTCAACTTCGCACTATTCCCAATACCGTATACGACTTGGAGTTCTGGCTTTGGTCCGATGTGGGATAGAATAATGACTCCTTCTTGCGTAAACTTTCCTAGAAATGGAATCTTTTTGGTTCTTCCTGGTACTCCGTGATATTGCAGGCGAAACTCATTATTATTCTCAATTTGTGCAATCTTGTACTTAATTGTACCATTCACCGACATTGTCATGTTTCCTAGTTTGCCTCCGTTCACATTACTCCAGTACTTGTTCACGTCTAGTGACGAGGTGGTTTGAATAATATTCACGTGTCCAGTAAAATGAAATCCTGCGTCTAGATCATTATGACTATTTGTTTGAATGCAGAACCAATGAGGAGGAGGTGGTGGCGTATCGCCAATACTGGGTTTACTGAAAGATAGATGATTTAGTAAGTTGGTAGAGGTATCCCCGTTAGACTTCTTCAAAGGAAAACTTTTGCTGTAGGTCCAATCATAATCCAAGTTGATGGTAAGGCTGCAATCCTTTCCACTGTTAAAGATAACTAATTTTGCAGGCGTTTGGGTCGTCAATCCTAGTTGCTCTACAGTAACGCTACCTTCGTATTCCCCGTCGATTTTTCGCTGAATTTCTGGGTCAGACGTGAAAGTTATATTGTAACTGGCACCATCAAAGGTAGGGTCAATTGCTTCGTAAAGCAAAGCCATATTAGTTACTATGTCAGTATTTAAAGTTGTTGGTACAGAAGGCATAATAGAGTTATTTTAATATTAGAAAATTGGTTGAATTTATTTTTTACCATAAAGTCCGTAAAGCTCACAAAGTCCATAAAGTTTTTCCCAGTACTAGTATTGACTATTTTCGAGCAATAGTATTGACTATTTTGTGCTATTTAGATGTTTTCAACTTACCACACATTAATCTCATTCATCACTTATCATTCATCACTTATCATTCATTTGGCGAAGACATTAAGTAACTAGTTACAATTTAAGAATCCTTCCGAGTAAACCGATATTTAGGATACCCTTCGGTCATTTTGAAGCCGAACTGACCCGAGTCTGGGACTTGGGGCAATCCAGTTTCCATCGAGTTTTGTTTGATGGCATTCCAGAGCGCAGCTATTTTGAGTACACCAGTAGTCTCGTCAATCGTATCAGTCATATCAATGGCGTTACTTTTTTCTATGGTATTGTTGACGATACTTTTTACCACTTTGGTGTAAGCATTTTCGTCAAAATTGAATCCATAGCGCATTCCTTTAGCGTGCTGGCGCAAGACTACACTCTGAATGGGGTCTTCGCCCTTAAATAGACAAAGTAGGGTTCGGCTATCTAATTTTCGCTCAATCACTTTAGTTAGCTTTTGGGTAGCTTCCTTATCGGTGTATCCCTCCTGTACAAAATCGGGATAGTCGGCTACTACTTGTGACCTAAGGATAAAACCTGTATAGTAATCTTTGTTTCTATCTATCCATTCGTTGGAGCCTGCTTGCCATCCGTCCGGTTGCGGTTTTTCCCACGCTTCTCCCACCGTTAAAGCGCCTTGCCGTAAATGGAAAATCCAATTATAGTCCAAGCGAACAAAATGTAGGCTTTCCTCGGATAGCATCCTCGGATGTGGAAGGAGGTAATTGAGCGGCACGGGTACCAACGTCGCTAAGCTGTCCAGCCAGTTTTGAATGCTTGTAGGATAATGCACATCGTCGGATTTAAACCGTAAGGGAAAATTTGAGTTGGCGGCACACTGCATTTTTAACGTTTGTGCATGCTGGCGTTTGTGGCGAAATAAATCTAAGGCAACTTGCTTGTTTTCTAGAGTGAGCAATCTTCCCAATTCCCAAGCGGCTGCGTAGCTCACATCCAACATATATTGACCATCGGCTGCACTTTTTTCGTCCGCTTGCAAAAAGTCGGTAGCTCTCGCTGTTGATAAGTCATCTCGCTTAATGACCAACATTTTGCCGTTGGCAAATACGGGTACTAAGGGGCCATGAAACCAGGAGAGCGTTTGCGTGCCGTCAATAATTCGGTGTTCCAGAGGCACAAAACCTTTGAGCATTTGCGGACTTAATTGCTCGGCGGCTACGGTGAAATTTCGGGTATTGACCTTTTCAAGTCGCTCAAAACTTTTAGTCCCATCATCGTTGGTAAACGTCCAATGGTAAAGCGATACCATTTGGGGCCGCCACCCTTTTTCTAGCGAGACTAAATGTACCGTACATCTTTTTCCTTTTGCGGGTAAACGATTGGCTAATATTACCGCTCGATTCGCCATTGTCCCATCTGAGGCCGTATCGTGGATGACGTGCGTAAGTGCTTTCATATCAGCAATACTCGGTTTGTGCTGATAATCATTCAATCTAATTACATTGATTGTATCGGGCATCGCTCCCCCCACTTCGGTGGTATATCCAAGTTTAGCGGGGGAGATAGTGAAAAATTCTGCCGCTGCGGGAGATGTTTTTGCTGGTTGCGTAACGTTTAGCAGTTCACCATCATTGAACACTAATAGTGCCAACCAGGGGGCTTTTGTATCGGTACTGACCTCCCCGTTCAATCGTTCCCAAGGTACGGTGTCTCTGTTTAAGATAATATAGGGAAGGGTATCAAAATAATGTCCGTAGCTGTGTTGGGGTGGATAAATCGTATGGATATTAGTAGCGGGTATCGTAAATCTAGGTCCCGAAATGTAAATTTCTACAGCTTTGAAGTCCAGTGTAGTTGCCGTATCTCCTACGGTTGCCCTGTGTTTGGCGTCAACTTCAATGGTGTGCTTCATTTCTACAAAATGATTGCCCGCATGAATAGCGGGAATATTATGACTGAGAAAAGCGAGCGTCTCCTCCGCATTAGGGGAAGATAAAGGTGGATAATTGGGTGGAGTCATCATTTGTTGGTTCAATTCCTGCCAAACCTGTGTGCTTATATTTTCTATATTTTCGATGGACATTATTATTTTTTTTTAACTCGGATAAAAAGGATACTGCACTAAATCTGTTCTTACGGTATCCACAATTTCTTGGTAAATAGATGGATTGAGCGTTGGTAAGTTACCTCCGTCAATAAATGCTGCTAGGCTACTGTAATCAAAGGTAGTTTTAGCAGGTAGTTTTGGTGGGAGCGTCTTACCACACTCGCATTTCAAAGCACTTATTGGAATGGGGATGGAGGGAGCGGGACTGGGTAATTTTTTAAGCACCAGGTTTACTTTCCCCAAAGCATTCACTAAAGAAGGTGCATTTACATCCTTACTTTTAGCCCCCCAAAGAGCAGTCGGCATCGCCTTAATATTATCTTGATATTTTTCTGTAAGATTTTGGGCGGATTCGTTGGGATTACTGGCTAACTGGAATATCCCCGTTTCCACTTGTCCGTCTTTATTGAGTAAGCGAATGGTTAACTCCGAATGGGTAATATTGGCCCCCACTGGACCAATATGGAAATCAAAAGTATCCGACTGGCTCGATGTGTCGGGAATGGTATTCCCTTCGAAAATGATTTTTGTTAATGGAACAACCGTTTCTATTGCAAACTCAACCGCTTTCGGGGTAAGTTTGAGTACGTAAGGATAGACAAAACAACCCGCTCCTAAGCTTGCTGGCGTTTTATCGAGTTGCTCAATTAAGCCCTTAGTAACTTTAAATATGACTCGGTTTTGGTCAGTAACTGCGTTAGCGTAACCACTACTATTGCTCCCGCCTTGCAGTAATTGCTGTTGAAAATCTTCCCAAGAAAGTCTAGGTGGCTTTGCCTTTGGGTCGCCTATTTGAATATGAATTTTAGGTTTAATGGTGATGATTCCTAAGTCGATATGTAAATAGGCACTACCCGTGGCACTAAACGGAGGCCCTTGAATCCCCAAATCAATACCCGCCGCCAAGTGAATGGTTTTGTTGATGGTACCTATCCACTTAATGTGTACGTGCAGGTGAAAATACAAGTCAAGATGTGCGTAAAAATCAATGTCGTAGTGAAAGGGGGCCCATTCAATCAAAAAGTGCATGCCCGCATCAAAGCTCGCTCGAAGATTGTCCGATTTATATAGTGCGCTCACATCCATCCCCGCCATAATAGCGTGCGGTACGAGGGCGAAGAAGGTTTGTCCCTTTACTTCAAAATTATCGGAGACCTTCCAATCCAAAGAAACGCGCGGTACTTTTGGGTAATAGCTGGGTACTTTAAATCGGGGATGATACCCACCAACCGTTAACACAAAATCGCCCGCTTTGACTTGTTGGTCAACTGATTTCCACCAAGCATAAAAGGCAAACCCACCCGTCAGATGAACATCTTTGTTGAGAATGAAAGAATGATTGGTAATGGCTCCGTCAATGCTTACTAAACCGAGTGCGGGCGAAAAACTACCTTTGAGTTTAATTTCGATAAAAACGTAGTTGGGTCCTTTTGGTTTCCCAAGGGTCAAACGTGAAACACCGTACAAATCGACACGAAATTTTCCCGTTACTCTGAAAACAAACAAGGCGAAAGACTGGACTATTTTGTAAGTATCAAATCGAACCCCTGCCATAATGAAGGTATTCCCCAAAGCAGGTGGAATGTACGGTGCCATCTCTTGTGATAAATCCAGCAGGCCCTCCTTACTTAAATCTTTATAGCCAAAGGCCAACTGAATGAGTGGAAACTTTTCGATTTGGTCAAAAGACAACTGCAATTTTCGATTGTAACCAATGCCCGCAGCTAATCCTTTTACGTAAAAAAAGGCTGGTCCCCCCAACGATTTATTCAATCCAAAATAGGCAAATAGAGAACTGCGTCCATTCAATTGTGCGTAAGCGCCCATCCCGTAGATGGTCAAGTCCATACTTTTCAATTCAAGCAGCGCGGCGCCCGTGTATTGAGTAATATCTTTAGGAGGGGCTTCACTATTCGTTTTACTAGGAACTGGTATGCTGGTTTTTAGTAAAGAAGCTCCGAGTGTCATGGATGCCGTACTAAAATCCAATTCTAAACCGCCTAATCCGAAAGTGGGTAATGCGGTAAAAAGTGTTTTGGGAACGGCTCGTGCTTGTAGGCCCATTACTTCGAAGCTGAAGTCAGCAAGGTTAACGGAAGCATTGAGCAAGGCACAAATCTTTCCGTTTTCCCATTTTAGGCCTACTGCAATAAAGTGAACACCACCGATTTTTTTGTCAAGTTTACGCCAAAGCACCCCATCTTGAGCAACTGTCGTTTGGTCTCCATCATCATTGTTACTTGATTCCGTTGGAACTTCCCAATTGTACTGCTCGTCTTGCGGTCGCTGAATAATAATGGGTTCTTCACCGGGCACGCTGGCAATAGCCTTCATGTCAAATTTGGGAAATTGCAGGATTTCTTCTTTACCCGTTTGTGCATTTTTAGCAATATAAAACCCTTCCGTTCCACCGATGCTGACCCGACAAAATTTGATGGAAAGGGGTTTGTTCAACTTAATATTTAAGCCAGGAATAGTCGTCACTCTTAGTTCATAGTCGGTTTTTATCGTAAAACTATTACTTGGCTTAGTTGGTGTATTTTCCAGTGTATTGGGTTGTTTGGTAAGTTGACTGCGCACCCACTGCACTTCCACCGAAAAGTCGTGCGTTTGCGTTGCTCGGTCTGCCCAGCTGACTTCGGCATCGTACTTACCGAGAGTATGTTCCTTTCCACCAATGGACGCATTTAATTTGTCGTAGGTAAAACTGGCGTCTATCTGTTTATCAAAAAGTAGGACCGTTGTTTTTATTTTAAAAGACATAGTTAATCACTTTTTGCATGAAGTAAAATTTTATTGTCGAACCATCATTTTCGGTATCTACCACGCTTTGCATGCATAATGCACTTAATCTACTGTATCCGCATAATATAGTACAGAGAATAATAAGGAGGTTCTTTTTTAAAAGGCTGACCTTTCCCCGTTTCATCGACGGTAACTTTGTGAGAATGTGCTAAACAATCTCTCAGTTTTTGAGGTTGGTCGTCAGTATTACCTCTACCGAATGATGCCCTACGGTACTGCGTATAATGTGTAACATAGTCACCAGATAACAAAACGTAATTATAGGCATCTTTAGTCATCAGCTTGTAATTTCCTTTGTCTCCACCTTCATACACAAGGCTAGACGTACTGGCTTGGTGGGTGTGGGAAGGAAGGTTTTCTTCTTTTAATGTAGTTAAGAAGCTACCACCCGATTGATTAAGGGGATATTCTGCGGTTGCTCCAATAACAAATCGGCCCGTCAAGTCTGGGGTTTTACTCCCCGCAACGGTACTTCCATCACATTTTGCCCATCCATCTGGAACTTTGGTACCTGACCACAAAATAATACTACCAATAGGTAAAAATTTATCTATAATTTCTTGCGTTACCCATTCTTTCAAGGAGCGTTTTTTGTCAAGGTCTAACTGTTGTATTTCTAAAAAATCATCCCCATTTCCCGCTATACTAAGCGAAAACTGTTGATTGGTACCCCCAGGGTTTGTGCGGATTCCAATTTGTTGATTTTTGGTCTGGATGGGCGAAATTTGCACTTGAGCAATAAATGAACTCACCGCATAATCGGGTACATTTTCGATGGTTAGGTAAATATTTGCTGGTCGAGCGGAAAAACTGGTGATAATATTTTCGAAGGTGATTAAAATAAATTCATTACTAGCTAGGGTGATGTCTGCTTCGGGAATAGCGTTTATGGTTTTTTGATAAACATTATCGTTGACTACGTTTCTATATTTCGGTCTAATGGAAAAACCTTTAATACTAACCTTGGGATGAGAATCGGTCGAAACGAGCGCATCTGGACTAGAAACAACTGTTCCTTTGTCTACAAAATAAGTAACACTAAAGAGACTACCGCCTTGTTTGCATTTAGTATCTTTTCCATTAAAAGTAATGGAACCACCACTATTATTCTTCAAATAAATTTGGATGGTGTTACTTGTTTTTCCGTCGTTTAAAACTGTTCCGTGAACATTCACTAATAGAGGTAAATTACCTCTTTCCAATGTTGATTGCTTTTCGTTCATATTTTTCAATATTAGTTCCTTTTAAATTATTTCTTGCGTAATTATGGCAAGACTCGTACCTAATAGACTAACTATCAAGAAGTCAGACTTCTGGCTTCTACACTTCCTGTACCCGCATAATATAGTGCAGAGAACAATACGGAGGCGCGTGTTTAAATGGCTGACCATCCCCAGTTGGATGGACGGTGATTTTGTGAGAATGCTTAAAGCAATCCACTAATTTCTGGGGTTTATCATCGTGGCTACCTCTGTCAAATGATGCCCTAGAATAAACCTTTCGTTTCTCATCCGATTTCATATCGTGAGCGGCGGTTACAAAATCTTGGTCTTCATTCTTAGGGGGTGAAGAATTCGATAGGCTTAACAGAAAATAATTATAGGCATCTTTGGTCATCAGCTTGTAATTTCCTTTATCTCCACCTTCATATACAGGAAGGCCAGACGTACTTGCTTGATGGGTATGTGCAGGAAGGTTTTCTTTTTTTAGTGTAGTTAAGAAGCTACCACCCGATTGATTAAGGGGATATTCTGCGGTTGCTCCAATAACAAATCGACCCGTCAAGTCTGGGGTTTTAATTCCCGCCACGGTACTTCCATCACATTTTGCCCATCCATTTGGAACTTCGGTACCTGACCACAAAATAATACTACCAATAGGTAAAAATTTATCTATAATTTCTTGCGTTACCCATTCTTTCAAGGAGCGATTTTTGTTAACGTCTGGCTGCTGTATTTCTAAAAAATCATCACTATTTCCTGCTATGCTAAGCGAAAACTGTTGATTGGTACCCCCAGGTTTTGTGCGGATTCCAATTAGTTGATTTTCGGTCTGGATGGACGAAATTTGCACCTGAGCAATAAATGAACTCACAACATAATCTGGTACATTATCTATAGTGAGGTAAATATTTGCTTGTCGAGCAGAGAAGTTGGTAATAATATTTTCGAAGGTGATTAAAATAAATTCATTACTGGCTAGAATGATGTCTTCTTCGGGAATAGCATTTATGGATATTTTATCAACATTATCGTTGACTACCTCTCCGTATTGCGAGCCCATAGAAAAATCTTTAATACTAACCTTGGGATGAGAATCGGTCGGAACTAGCGCATCTGGACGAGAAACAACTGGTCCTTTGTCTACAAAATAAGCAATACTGAAAAGACTACCGCCTTGATTGCCTTGACTAGCCTTTCCTTTAAAAATAATAGAGTCACCACTATTATTCATCAAATAGATTTGGATGCTGTTACTAGTTTCGTTATTTAAAACTGTTCCGTGAACATTCACTAATAGAGGTAGGGGACTCTCACTTATTGTTGGTGTTTTTTTGTTCATTACTCTTGAGTATTAACTTTTATTAATTTGCAACCTTCCTTCTTGTATCGTTTGATAACCAAGATGAGTGTGCTTAATGGAGGGCAAAATTCCATCCGCATAATTTTCTAGTATTTGTTGCACTATTTGTTGAATCGGCGTTAAGTCGTGCTTCCGTTTGTCGTCGTTGGGTAAACTACTAAAATCTATTTGACTCAAATAAATATAGTATTGGTCGCTTTCGGGAATTGCTGCTAACCAGTTTTTTTCAACCATACAATCCCAAGCCGATAGCAACTGTTGGGTGAGCGTTGTTTGTTGTTTGACGGGCGCCGAAGGGTTCAATTCGGGAAATAGTTGTTTAGCCCCCGCAAGGTATTGTGGCTTGGATATTTTCATGGATTGGTCAATGATTTTAGCGGGCTTCTTTTTGTCCGTAGTATCTCGATATATCCATTTCCAATGAATATGCGGGTCGCGCAACAGGGGGATATGTAAACGGTCTTTGGGCGTAATGACTGGATGGGAGTCGAAGGAAATTTGTAGGTTTTCCAAAGCCGCTTTGAATAAGATATGCGGTATTTGTGTTTCAACCATTGGAAGTATCTTAGACGTTAAGGTTAGGCTACCTCTAGGGTCAAATAACAAATTTAGCTTGAGTGGTGAGTTAGTATCAGTATTTAAACGAGTGTCCGTAGGTCGTTGGTTCAAGGATAATTGTGGACAGCTTTTGGTGAAATCAGCAGGTGACTTGGAGCGTAACATCACCGCGTTGGGGTGATTTACCTCACTAATGGTAGCAACAGAAGCATAAAATTTGGGGTCTTGAGGACTAGTTTCTTGCCAATAGCCCAACACTCCATCATTAAATAAATGAGCATGTCCAATTTGAATTGGAAACTTAATCGCTTCGTAGCCATAAGTCAGCGAATGTGGTGGCTCAACTCTAGCCTCAACGGCATTACTGGATTGGTCCGAATAAAGCGCATCGGCGGTGGCTAGTTGAACTTGGCAACGAACTAAAGCAATGGGACGACTAGCAAATAAGGCATATTGGGTATATTGGGCAAAAGCGACGGGGTCTATGTATTCCAAAGACTGATTGATAGCCTTGTGCATAGTGGTGAAATAGTCCGCTTTCTGTTCCGCCTGTTCCGTAAATTGCTTAACAAAATTAAGTAAATGCTTATTTTTTATGACGCTGATTCCCTCTTGTCCAAAAGGTAGTTGTTGAAATACAATATCCTTGTCCGCCTGCTCAATTTGACCCAATAACCAACCGTTTTTGTCATAAATCATCAGACTTTGGTCGAGATTGTTGGCAACAATCCAACCACAAATGGGATTATTTAAAGGAATATTATTAACTATTTTATCCGTTTCCGCATCTAGCCAATCGAAAGATAGATGCGTAGATTGAATGAGTCTCGGTGCAAGGGCAACTTTATCAGCATTTTTGGAATCTATCAGGTCGTAGCTGATTTGCATATCTCCTTGGTACAAATTCAAGGGTTTTTCATATTCATCTTTTGGATAGCGACCAAAGCTATCAAAAACATGCAGATATTGGGGCTTCACAAGTCCTGCCCTGAACGGATTGAACTCCCAAGTTCCTTGAGCGTGTTCTACATTATAGCCGCCAACGGTCGTACGTATTTTTTCTAGTAATTGACGATATTTGATACCCTTATCCTTCAATCGACGATAATCGAATTTAAAAGTTTTGTAATCGTAAACGGGTAATTGAACCGCATTATCCCGCATCAGAAAGGCTTGGTTGAGTCCGTTGAGCACTTGTCCATAAATCTTCTCTTTTCCAAGCAGGTTGAGGGCATCATTCAGATAGCCTTTTACCTTGTCTATATCATTTTCGGCAATAGCGGAGGTTGACAAATTAGCTAAAGCTGCTTCAAATTGATTTTTCGCAATAGCCGCTGAATGACTGGAAAGCAAAGTTAGCCCATCATAAAAGCAGGATTGGGTAGTATCAGTATCTGAAGACCGCGGTTTGTTGATAACTAGTTCCTGTTCATTCGGCTGTAAGGTGTAATTCTGGGCAATTAAATCCGAGCGGTAGGCTCGCTTGGTGACCTGGTCACTCTGTATTTTAAAGTCTTTATACGTTGATAATTTCACTTGCCAATCCAAAAACATCGGATAGAAATCAGTACCCGTTGTTTGCTCTAAGATTAGCGCTAAAGGCTTAGGCTGATAGTATTTATTTTCTGTGGATAAAACCAGTTTGAATGCCAAAGATTGAATATCCTGTACGGGATTTTTATCCGCATCTTTCCACCCTTTTAATTTGGGATTGATTTTATTCGTAATATTATTGTTTAAACCAATTAGGACATCCTTAATTTTTTGTTCTACTCCCTTATGGTCGGTAATAACAATATGCTCAATAATGGTTGCTAGTTCTTGATTTGGATTAGGATTGAATGAACCCGTTTGTAAAGCCTCTATTTCTTTTATTTCATCGTTTATAATGGAGACAAGGTCCTCAATTAACTTTTTGGGTTGGCGGTTTGTGTGTATCGCCTCTACCAATTTATACCAATCTGCAAATAGATTATATTGCCTAGCGTTAATCAGATGGTATTTGGCGTTATATTGGTTTTGGTAGTCGTTTAGTTGAAGTAGGTCATCTGAGATTTGTTGAATAATGTTTCTAGCGTCGTCGTCCTCTAGGATTCGGATATACCTATCGGATAGTGGAACATCTTTACTAGGAGTTATGGAATCGGCTCGATGCTGTAAAACTAATTGCCACAAAATACCTCCTTCTTTTGCACTAAACGTACTTTGATGCCGCTTGTAGATATAATTTAAATCTGGATTTAAATGCGTTTTGGACAACAGGTTCATGGTGGTTAGTCCCAAAATCTGTTCTACCTCCTTCGCGTTACCAGGTGCAATTTTATGAGCTAAGGCTGTATTGAGTGCCTGTGGCAACGTATTTCCCGCACTTATTTTAACACGCTGCGACGTAACATCTCCAGTCTTTGCGGTAGAAAAATCCACTACTGCTCTAAAAAGATAATCCAAGTTTTCTAATGCGGGGTCTTGCAGTAAAACTTTTTCATCACTGGTTGCTTCGTGTGTGGAAGGGATTGGTTGTTGGGATTTATCTACGAAGCTATCCATGCTTTGGTAATAACTATTCCAACCGTATATCGTATATTCATCCGTCTTTTTTCCATCCTTATCATAAAACCCGAAAACATTGAAACAGTTAGGATAAAAAATGGCAAATTCGGAAAGTCCATAGCCTTGTGACGTTAATAGTTGTCCACCGTAAGCCTGTTTCCAGTAATGTTCCGAAGAATCTGGTTCGGGAATACTCGAATTACTAGGAATCGAACGTACTCTGCCCATAGCTTTTACATCAACAGGAAATTCGTTAGGCAAAATTCTCTTGGGTAATGGTAGTAAGGTGGATGGATTAGAAAGTAAAATCGTACTTTTTTTATCGTATAAAATCGTATTTTTTTTACCGTATACTGATAAGTAATCACTCTCAATTAACCATTTACTTGTTTCCTGCCCTCGTTTTCGAACCACTAACCACCTATTCAATGATGGACAGTACGTATTGTCTGGTTTCCGGTAGAAAAAGCAATCGGGCAAAAGGAAGTGCAGGTGAATACCTTCCCCCAAACTAAGCGTTCCATAGGGGTCAATACCCCGCTCGGTAATACTTTCCGATAAGAATTGCATTTGCTTCGTCCGCAAATTCCGAAAATCTACAAGGGACTTTCTGACTGGAATAGCATTAGATAATATTAAAGGGTTTATGGTAAAGTCAAAAAATTGCATACTTGTTATGGATGTTTATACTTCTTCATTTTGGTTCTTTGACACATTGCAATCGAAGAAATCGTGCACTCAATAATTTAGCCCCATTGGGGCGGCACTCGCTTACCCGTATGGAAAGGCGCTAAAAGTGTCTGTATCAACAAACTAATACAGCCCCATACGGGCAAGCGAGCGCCAGCCCTAAAGGGCTTTCCAGTGTATCCAAAGCTCACGTTGAATTAAGTAGAAATCAAACAGAAACGGGTACTCCTCCGTTGAGAAATGTCACTTGCCCGTTGGCCACATTGTAGATAGCACCAACTAGCCCAATTTTCTGTTTGTCTTCCAGGTTATCAGTTATCCGATGTCGCAATAATGGACTACGACTCAAAATATCGTTCATGGTCTTCCGTACATTGGCCTCGGCAACAGTATTGACGTAATTATCCCAATGCTCGCACTCGTCTTTTTCTTCCTCGACGGGAACAAAAGGCGTAGCGACTACCGGATATATTAATTTATCTACTAATTGTAGGAGATTAGATGGCGTAGGGGACGGTTCCTGCTCTACATCGGTCTCTTTATCGCCACAAGTTGGCCTTGGATGAACGGCTGCACAAGCTGCATCTACCGCACCACAAGCCGTATGCCCCATGACCACAATGAGTTTGATATAACCCGCCGCAAATTCCATGCTTCCTAAAATATCGGCATTGACAAAGTTGCCCGCAATACGTGCGTTAAAAATGTCACCAATTTCTTGGTCAAAAATTACTTCCGTAGGGATTCTGGAATCTACGCAACTTAATACCATCGCAAAAGGGTTCTGACCATTTGCCGATTTACTAATAAAATTATTACTGGCGTTACCTCGTTTTCTAACTCTCGGTCCATCCTTTTTATCAGGCTCCAGATACTTTCCCGTATATCTATCATTGCCCGCTCTTAATCTATTGTAAGCAGCTTGCGGCGTCATGGCAAGTCGTCTCTTCTCGTTCATTGGTTTCTGGTAATCTTCTTTCCTTTTTGACATAAGTATCTTTTTTTATGATAAAATTAGTTGCTACTATTTTAAATTTCTTTCGCTTTAGTGAGCGGTATTATTCCTGTAAGAAGTCGGCTGTTAGGGGTTGTGTAAAAAATGTAAACCTAGATTAAGGCAAAGGAATACTCATTCCAAAATCGAATAAATTATCGGAATCGTACTTCTTTTTGACCTTTTGCAAATCGGATAAATGTTCTTTGTAGTACTGCTCAAGTAGCGCAATTCGACCTTCGGGCGTATCGGGATTTTCAACCAAGTCTTTATCCTGAAAGTTGGTGAAAGCGCCGTCCGTATGGGGCGCAATAGCTTTTTTGAAATCTCGTACCCATTGCACATAGCGTTCATTTCTATCGGGGTCGCTCGCATCGTTCCACCACGCCTGTATTTTGTAGATGAAGGGTTTGTCTCGAAACGGATAAGGAGTACCACCAGCTGGCGCTAGCTGGGATTTTCCACCAATTCCGTGCAAGCTCACATAATTATTTAAGTCTGAATGATATTGAGATTGTTCAATATAATTGACCGTTGTATCCACCAAGGCGGTAATCGTAGCGGGGTCATTATTTTTGGGAAAAGCAGAAGAGACTTTATTCGGGTGTCTGCCTTCGCAGGTATTAGTGGGTGCCTTTGTCGACTGGTCGGAAGCTGCTAGATGTACGATGGGTTTCGATTTCGGAGCAGTTGGATTAAATACGTCCCCCAAATAGCCGATAGTGGCGGACAACGGACAGTCTAGTATTGCTGTTGGTTCGCTGTTGGATGTAGGTTTTAGCGGTCTATTGATAATGGTGTATTCTATTTTTTCTGGCTTAGGGTCTAATAAAGGCTGAATAGCGCTTTGTAATTCTGCTAAGTCGCCATAATAAAGCCCAGCCAATGTTAGTCTAGCTTGGTTTCCCGCTACTACGGATAATCGACCACCTATGGTTACATTTTCGTCGTAGGCTAAATCTAGTTGATAGTTGGCCCAATGGTGCATCGCCCTTCTCGTATCTTGTTTGGCATAAGTCAAGACAAATCTAGTCATTACGCCAGCTAATGGAGACAGTCGAAATAAGAATCGAGTTACTACGCCAAAGTTACCACCACCGCCACCTCGAATAGCCCAAAAAAGACCTTTACACGATTCATCCGTTTTATCCGAAGAACCGTCTTTATTCGAATCATTAGATTTTCTGGAAACAATGATGGGCTTCCCGTCTGCCTTGACTATTTCTGCTGCTTCGATATTATCGCAAGTGTAGCCTAGTTTTCGGGTCGAAATTCCCCAACCTACACCTTGGGTTAAGCCGCCGACGTTGACAGAGTCGCAAACTCCTCCAGGAATAATCCAGCCCTTTTTTTCTAATTCCTCGTAAACGTCTTTTAATTTTTTTCCGGGTGGTATCCAAGCTTTATTTTCATCTACGTACTCAATTTTGTTGAGTCCCGATAGGTCGATTAATAGGATGTTATTGTATGAACTCATTCCTTCGTGGTGATGACCACCCGAACGGATTCTCGGCTTTACATTTTCTTTGACGCACTCCTTAATACAAAAGGCAACGTGGGCGGTCGTCTGACATAATGCAATACCGTAAGGATAATAGTCGAAGCGTTGGTTGACTAATCGTCTTCTATCTTCGTACGTCTCCTTTTTATGCTTCTCTCCTGGAAGAAGAATAATCAGGTCTTTGGGGGCTTTGGCTCTAATGCGAGCTACGGGGTTAGTGGTTGACATTTTAGGTAAGGTTTTAGCTATTCGTTTTGTAATCAAGTATCGGATATTTTGAAAATATCCGATACGTAAAGTCAGCTACTGCTTTTATCGACTAATCAGCACCTTCGCCATCGCGCGCTGTTCATCGGAAATCCATTCTACGAAGACCATTCCGATGGGTAAATCGCCAACATCTAGCCGTTGCACCCCGTCGAAAGGTGGTAGTTGCACCATTTTTAAGGTACGACCTTGCAGGTCAAAGACCCGAACTTGACTGGGGCGTTGACTCGTACCTTCTAGGTTAAGTGTATTCGATGCGGGGTTGGGATATACCCTAAGTGGAGACGTAGCAATGATTGGATTAACGGTACTAGTAGTCATACTATCCATACCCGAACCATCCCAAACGACAAACTGTCCCATCATCCCCCGGTCTTCGTGGGGCAGAATATGACAATGGTACATGTAAGAATTCATAGGATGGATAGCCGTTCCGAAGTCGGAGAAGGTCGTGGCAAAACTTAATTTCCATTTGGGTTCTACCAAGACATTGTCTTTAGGCCCTCTAAAGATATGGTGTAGGGTATCATCTTGTGGCGTAAAAACGGTGCCGAAACTATCGACAATTTCGGTGACAAAAAAGTGAATATCGTGAATGTGGAACGGATGCGAAATATCCGTTTGGTTATCAATGGTCCAAACCTCGGTACTATCCAGTAAAACCGTATCGTTGACCGTCATCATATTCATCAAAATACGGTCAATATTGTAGAGACTTGGGACATTAGTTTTTTTAAATTTTTTGACGCATGCTCCCGACGAGTCCCGAATGATATTGAACATGGTATCAACAATGACTGTAGGGTCTTCGGCGGTAGGGAATTTATCTTGATGAAAAGTTTTTAGCCGCCCTTTTGTGTGCACTGTTATTTCGGGCGTCTCTAATGGATGTAGTGGCAGTGGAAAAGAAATAATCGGACTTCTAGGGGCGTCTTTATCCGTTACTATTAAGCGGACCAAAGGTGTTAGTGGGTCAATTTTGGCCCCTTTAAAGCCAACGGCGCCCGCCGTGCCTTTTCGAATATCTCTGGCCACGTTATGAACATATATCGTGTCACCCACTCGACCGCGCAAGTCCATCAGTATTTCTACCCGCTCCCCGGGCGACACCAATATTTGTTCCATTTGGTAAGTGCTGTCCATGTAGCCCGCATCTGTGGCAATCATCTGGAAGGTTTCGGGCGATTCGTAGGCCAAATCTCCTACCCCGTAGCTCATGGACCACTTGGCGTCGCCGTTCAAAAGTCGAAAGCGAACCATCTCGTCCGGAACTTCCAGATAGGGGTTCATCACACCGTTGGTAACGTAGATGTATTCTTTTTTGAAGCCTCCTTCAAAAATTTCTAGTTCTCCCGAACCACAGGTATCAGTGAATAATTTTTTGGTTTGCACAATAAGCGGAAAATCGTTGACTCCATATTCGACGGGTAGTATTTTGTGTAATTTCACCAAAATAGAATCATCATCCCCGTCTGGTGGGTCTTCTACGTAGAGCATACCCGATAAGCCCATTTGCACGTGTTCGTAGGTTGTCCCCATTAAATGTGGATGATACCACATGGTAGCGGATTTGTCCATTACCTCGAAGTCAATTTTCCAAGTGCTATCGGCATTAATGCGCTGGTGCGGTCCACCGTCGGCGTACTGTGGAACGTGCGCTCCGTGCCAGTGAGTGGTCGTGGGTTCGGATAAGTTATTGATGATTTCAGTATGTACTTGCCGACCAAATCGCCAAACTAGTGATGGCCCTAAGAGCGTGTTTTGCCCAGGTCGGCCCATACTATCGGGCAGATTGAAAGCAAAAGACCGCACCATTTCGTTGAGCGTATCACCGTTTGGATTAAAATTGTGCATCACTTCGTCTATTTCCATCCGAATCGTATCGGAGTCGATGCGGTAAGGAATCGGTAGGGGGTTAGGGAAGTTCTGAGCCACTAACGTGTTTATTCCCAAAAAGAATAACCAACCGCAACAAATAAGTGGTTGTAAAACTTTTTTCATTTAAGATGTTTTTAGTTTTGTTATAGAAATTAATGATAGGATTAACTAAGAGTAGGTTTAAAAATATTATTGTGAATAATTTGAAAAATCCGTAATTATCTACTGAAATTAGTCCAATTTTCTGATGGTTAACGTCACGTAAGAACCATCAAACCATCCGACCATCGAACCATCAAAAAAATTCCTGATAGCCATAAATGTTTGATTTCAAGACAGTTGAAAATTTAAACATACTCTAAGTCTCTACACCCATCGGC
>JBCCQK010000073.1:0-22159 GCA_039024375.1 Bacteroidota bacterium | reverse complement strand
TTTTTATTTCTTAGAATCCTTCCTTTCTTAATTTTATTTCCAATCTTTTTAAAACATCTCTCTCTTTTTTTCTTTATCATTATACATTGTAATTAAAAGTTTATTGATTCAATTTCTCTGATTAATAATAGATTAGATTGCTCAGTGCTAATCAAGGACTATATTAAAAACCGTATAAAAGAGTAATTTTTGTGTATTGGAAATAAGTAGAAACACAATAGAAGTATTTCGAAATATTTCTCTATTTCTACTTATTTCTCTCATTCCAAAATCACAATTTTATTCGGTTCAAAGTACAATAAGTAAAACGACACCATCAGCAATTTCCTTTTTATGAAAAAGCAAAAATATACCTTACCAATCGCAGAAGAAAAAGACGTCAAAATCGGAAAACCGATGGACACGGCCGTTGGCGTACGTGCCGTTGCCTCCTCTTTTGCTAACGGATTTGGACAAATGGATTGGTTAAAATGTTCCAAAGCATTACTCAATTTGAATCAGGTTAAAGGGTTCGATTGTCCGAGTTGTGCTTGGCCCGACCCCGAACCGAATGACCGTTCGAGTATCGCCGAATACTGTGAAAATGGCGCCAAGGCGGTAGCGGAAGAGGCCACCGAATCGAGAGTGACACCCGATTTTTTTGCACAGCACAGTATTGAGGAAATGAATACTTGGTCGGAACGAAAATTGGGAAAAACGGGTCGAATTACCCATCCGATGATTCTGCGGAATGGTGCAACCCACTACGAACCAATTAGTTGGGAAGATGCCTTTGAACGTATCGCCAAGCATTTGAATAAATTAGATTCGCCCAACGAAGCTATCTTCTACACTTCGGGCCGAACGAGTAACGAAGCGGCTTTTTTGTACCAATTATTCGTTCGACAGTTTGGGACCAATAATTTACCTGACTGCTCCAATATGTGCCACGAAGCGACGGGGGTTGGGCTGTCTAAAACGATTGGCATTGGAAAAGGAACGGTCAAATTGGAAGACTTCTACGTAGCCGATTTGATTATGGTCATCGGGCAAAACCCAGGGACGAATCACCCCCGAATGTTGTCGGCCTTACAAAAAGCGAAGCGACGGGGCGCCAAAATTATCACGGTCAATCCATTGGAAGAAACGGCCTTCAAGAAGTTTAAAAACCCGCAGGAAGTGAGCGGTTGGATTGGGAGCGGTACGCAGATTTCTGACCTTTTTTTACAGGTAAAAGTGAAAGGTGATATGGCACTGCTGAAGGCAATTATGTGTGTGCTTTTGGAAATGGAAGAAGCTCAACCGAGCAGTGTTTTTGACCAAGATTTTATTGACCAACAAACTGAGGGGTTCGACGAATTAGTAGCTGATTTGAAAACGCAAGACGCTTGGATTCTAGCCGACCAATGCGGTATTCCAATGGCTGAAATCGAAACAGCGGCGGAGCTGATTCGAGATAACAAACGCATGATTATTTGTTGGGCAATGGGCATTACGCAGCACGAAAACGGGGTGGACAATGTGCAAGAAATCGTGAACCTTTTACTCTTGCGAGGCAGCATTGGCGTGCCAGGTGCGGGGGCTTGTCCCGTTCGTGGGCACAGCAATGTGCAAGGTGACCGTACGATGGGTATTTGGGAACATTTAAAGCCAGCTCTAAAAACTTCTTTGAGAAAGGAGTTTCAGTTCGACCCGCCCGAAGCATCGGGTTATAATGCTGTGCAGGCTATTCAAGCAATGCACGACGGTAAAGTAAAGGTGTTTTTTAGCATGGGAGGTAATCTACTATTAGCAGCACCTGATACCGAATACGTCGCCCAAGGAATGCGCAATTGCGATTTGACGGTCATGGTTAGCACTAAGCCTAATCGGAACCATTTGGTGACGGGCAAAGAGGCGATTATTTTGCCTTGTTTGGGCCGCACGGAAGCCGATAAGCAGTCGTCCGGTAACCAGTTTGTGACGGTCGAAAATTCGATGGGCGTAGTACACAAATCGGAAGGAGTACTACCGCCCGCTTCGCCGCACTTATTAAGCGAGCCGATGATTGTGGCGCAATTGGCCAAAGCTACTTTAGGAAAAAAATCAAAAGTCAGATGGATGCAGCTAGCCGCTGACTACGATTTAATTCGGGATAAAATTGAGGCTTGTATTCCAGGTTTCAAGGGCTATAACGAACGGGTTCGACGCAAAGGTGGATTTTATTTACCCAATGGCCCGAGAAAACAAATTTTTACGACTGCTGACGGCAAAGCACATTTTACGGTCAATCCCGTCCCCGACAATGATTTGAAAGAAAACGAGTTTTTGATGACCACATTACGTAGTCACGACCAATTCAATACGACCATTTACGGCGACGACGACCGTTATCGAGGTATCACTAACGGTCGCAGAATTGTGATGATGAACCCCGCCGACATGAAACGTTTGGGACTAAAACAACGGGATTATGTTGATTTGGTCAGTCATTACAAGCGAAAAAAACGAATGGCCCCCCACTTTATGGTCGTCCGCTACAACATTCCTGAAGGCAGCATTGCGACCTATTTTCCCGAAGCGAACGTATTGGTGCCGAACGACCAGTACGGACACGGTAGCTATACGCCTGCTTCCAAATCGGTAGTGGTGACGATTGAAAAGGAAGCATGTAACTAAAATGATGAACTTACTTTTTCTCGATGAACCTCAATTATCCGACAATGAATTTATATAAAACCCACAGTTACTAATATTTTTTATTAATTTGCTAGTAAATCCTAAAACTAATGAACTAAATAAATCGACTTAATAATGGATAAGCTAGAATTTTTGGTTAAAAATAAAAATAGCAACCTCAAGAATAGGCAGTTACACCAAAAACGTAGTATTATTCGATACTTGGCGAAGTCGAATGAACCTTTGTCAATTCCCGAAATATCAAATTTTATTAAAACGAGTGTGCCCACGGCAACCAAATTAACAAAAGAATTACTGCAAGGAAAGTATATCGTAGAAGAAGGAAAAAAAGAAACAGATAATGGAAGACGCCCTACTGCTTACGCGTTGAACACCGAAAAATTTTACGTCGTAGGGGTCGAAGTCTTAGAGAAATTTATACACGCAAGTGTCGTCAATATTAATTTAGAATCCGTTCATCAAGCGTTCAATCGCAATTTTAAGTTGGAGTATTCGGAGGAGTGTTTGAATGAAATTGTGCAATTTATTCGACAAATGATTACCGATTCTGGTATTCATGCGGACCAAATTATTGGTGTAGGTATTGGCATGACAGAAAGCGTAATCGGTAAAATTGACGAACCTATCAAGTATTTTGACGACGAATCTTTATCCTTGCGACAATACCTAAAAAAAGAGTTGGAGTGGCCCGTTATTATTGACAATGACACCCGTGCGATTGGTATTGCAGAACAGGTAATGGGAAAAGCCAAAGGCGTGGAGAATGCTTTAATTGTTAAAGTGAGTCGAAAATTAGGACTTAGTATCATCCTCAATCGAGCAATAATTTTAGGTGGAACGGGTATTGCGGGGAATTTAGCGCACTTGCGATTTAAGGGGGGCGAACGACTGTGTGCCTGTGGTAAACAGGGCTGTCTAGGAACGGAAGTGTCGGGGGATGCTCTACTTTTAGATTTAATTGAAGCCCTTAATAATGGAGAAAAATCGCTCCATTTCCAGCCAGAAAAATTAAAAGATTACCAATATCACGATATATTAGATGCCGTTTTGAACGGGGATCCTTTGGCCATCAAGTTACTACAAAGACAAGGTGATAAATTAGGACAAGCCCTCGGGAACGTCATCAATTTACTGAATCCCGATTTAATTGTTATTGGCGGTGAATTTGTCATGGTCAAAGATTTTTTACTCGATGCGGTCAAAATTGGTACTAAGAAAACGGCCTTACTCACTTCTTTAATCGCTTGCCAAATCGAAGCCTCTTCCTTGGGGCGCTATTTAAGTTCTAAAGCGGGGGCATGTATGCTGCTGAAGGCTTGTGATATGGTTGACTATTAGAAGAACTCTCCATTCCCTCAACCTTTTCCCATTCTCAAAGTTAATTACCCGTCAACAAATATTTTTTATCATAATGCTTTAGTTAGTAAAATATTTTATTAACTTGCGGTTGTATTAAAATTTTATTTAGTTACAGAATTATCTCGTGCGCTCTCTTTAATTGGTAAAATTTTAATAAAGAGCTTCGATAAGCAATGTAAAATTATATTTACTCACTTAAATTACTACATTGTAACAAAAGTTTTTTGATATTATTCGTAATAGCTAATTTTAATTGGCAGATTCGTAAATAATTGATTATCAGTTTAAATTGAGCCAGCCAAATGAATTTGGCGGCTACAAAAACCTAAATAAACTTGTGTTACAGTGTACTTACTCAACTAGTTTATCATGAAACTTAAACACCTTACACTTTTATTCTTTTTGTGTGTGGCGCAGTTGGTAGTTGCCCAACGAACTATCACGGGGATGGTCACAGACAAAGAGACGGAAGAGGCACTCATTGGTGCCAACGTCTTAATCAAAGGTACATCAACGGGTACGATTACTGATTTTGACGGTAACTTTTCGCTCGACGTCCCAGCCGATGCGACCATGCTAACCATTTCTTACACAGGGTATTCTGACCAAGATGTTTCCATCGAAGGGGGCATTAGCAATGTTACAGTTGCTTTATCGCAGGGGGCCTTGCTGGATGAAGTGGTAGTAACTGCTCTAGGATTGGTTGAAAAGAAAGAGCGAATTACCTACGCAGCGCAACGATTGTCTGCCAAAGACTTAAACGTATCGAGAGTAGGGGATGTCTCCCAACAATTATCGGGTCAAGTAGCTGGTTTGGATATTACGACCAACAACGGTTCGGGGGTTTCTTCTTCCAGAGTCATTTTACGGGGAGAATCTTCTTTGAATATCGACAAAAACCAACCACTAATTGTAGTAGATGGAGCCTTGATTTCTAATACCTACGTTGGAATTGGAAATGATGCGCACACGGGAGGTTTACCCATTGACTACGGTAATTCCTTGACGGACTTAAATCCAGATGATTTTGAAGATATTACCGTTTTGAAAGGCCCTAAAGCGGCGGCCTTATACGGTTCGCGTGCTTCCAACGGGGTATTGGTCATTCGGACAAAATCGGGGCAATATAAAGAAGGTCTAGGCGTAGAATTTTCCACGGGCGTTCAAGCGGAAGTCGTGAATCAATTCTGGGACGAGCAAAATGAATATGGAGGCGGTGGTTTTAATAGTGCTAACGGTCTGTATAATCAATATCGTTCTAATTGGGGTGGGAATTTTGGCCCACTCACCAACGGTGAGCAAATAGTACAATCTTCTCCACAAGACCCTTCGCCCAATGCTACTCCTTTCGAGCAAAGAGCGGATAGAAAAGGCTTTTTTGATACAGGTGTAGGATTCAACAACAACTTGGCTTTGTCATTTAATAATGATAATAGTCGAGGTCGAATATCTGTGGGTAACTTGAACAGAAAAGGGATTATTCCCAATACAGACTATAAAAAAACCAATGTGGCATTGCGGATGGGTTTTGATGTGACCGACCGTCTGACTTTAGACATTGCTAGTAACTACGTTAATAGTGGTTCGGATAACGTGCCCGAAATTGGTTATGCCTTCGGTGAGGGTCTGATGTTCCAAATGTTGTGGGTAATGAAAAACTTTGATTTGGACGAGTACCGAGATTACTGGCTACCTGGTCAAGAATTTCAGCAGCAAAATTATTTCCTAGCTTGGGGAATTAATCCCTATTTGATTGTCAACGAAAACTTAAACGCTTTTACGCACAATCGGGTATTCGGAAACATCAAAGCCAATTATAAATTTTCCGATAATTTAACGGGTTTCGTCAGAGCGTCGGTAGATAACTACGACGACTTAAGAACTTCGCAAAAAGCATCGGGTCAGCCAACGGTGGCGAATGGTCGCTACCGAGAGCAAAATGTTGGTTTGACGGAAGAAAACTACGAATTTTATTTAACCTACAACAAGCCCATCAATAGTGCGATTGATTTTGAGGCGAATGTAGGCGGTAATATTTTTCGACAAAATATTGCCAACAAAATTACGGAAACTAGAAATTTAGCCATTCCCGGTATTTTTAGTTTGACCAATGCGGCGGATATTCCACAGACGGACCAATTTAATGCCGAAAAGCAAATTCATAGTATTTACGGTTCGGTAAGAATGGGCTTCGACGAAAAATTATACGTCGATGTAACGGCTAGAAATGACTGGTCTTCCACCTTACCTGTACGAGATAATTCTTATTTCTATCCATCGGTTGGGGTAAGTGCCATTTTGAATAAAATGATAGCTTTGCCCAAGACCATTTCCACGGCCAAATTAAGAGCCAGTTACGCCGAAACGGGTAACGATACCGACCCATTTTTGACCAATCCAGTATTTGCGTTGGGGGCTGTTCCTGGGTCAATTACTAATTCTAATTTATTAGTGAATCCAGATTTGCGACCCGAAAGAACGAGTGCTATCGAATTTGGTTTAGATTTAGGCTTGTTCGACCACCGTATGAATTTCTCTATCGACTGGTATCAAAATACGACCAAAGACCAGATTCTTCGAGCCGACATTAGTCAAGCATCGGGTGCATCTCAAAAGTTGATTAATGCGGGTGAGATTCGGGCAACTGGTTTAGAAATTTTGGCGAACATCAATGCGGTTAGAACGAAAGATTTTAACTACAATGTAACCTTCAATTTTACGACTAACCAAGCAGAAATTTTAGAGCTAGAAGAAGGTATTGAAACATTCATCATTGCCCAAGGACCAGAAGGGGCTACCATCGAAGCTAGACCAGGTGGTTTGATGGGGGATATTTACGGAAGAGGTTTTGAAAGAAGTCCTGATGGTCAAATTATTTACGATGACATTAACGGAATTGCGATTCCAAGATTAGGTACTGAAAAGATTAAGGTGGGTAATTACAACCCTGATTTCTCCTTGGGAATGATTAATCAATTTAGCTTCAAAGGCATTGATTTGAGAGTACAATTGGATTACCGACAAGGGGGTGATTTTTACTCTTTGACAGGTTCGCAATTATACCGTTCTGGTTCTGTAACGGAAACTTTAGAGTTCAGAGAGCAAGATTTGGTACCAGAGGGTGTATCACAAAACGCTGACGGTTCTTTTTCTCCTAATACCTTGAGTACACCAGGTTACGATTATTACAGAAACTTTTGGGTCAGAAATAATATTGAAGCGAATACTTATGATGCTACTTTCTTAAAATTAAGAGAAATTGCGATTGGTACAGACTTGAAAAATCTGTTCAAAGGCGTGCCATTTACCAGAGTACATTTATCTGTATTCGGTAGAAACTTAGCGACTTGGACGAAGACCGATTTTGTAAGACACTTCGACCCTGAAGTATTGACCTTCACGGGTGGTTCTTACCTAAGAGGTTTTGAAACGGGACAAATGCCTGGTACAGGAATCTTTGGTTTCAACTTGAAGGTCGGCTTATAACGTAACTCTCCGAGTTGCGAACTCCATGTTTCGAGTTATAAAACCTTTATTATCAATCGTTAGGATTGTCCGATTGTTTGGTGGTCTGATTGTCATAACCGCTAGGAAAAAGCAATCAAACTATCAAACCATCTAACAATCCAACAATCAAAATAAAATAATGAAATCCATAGTCTCTAATAAATCGCTTTTATTCGGTCTGCTCACTTTGTTCTTCGTTGGCTGTACCGAAAACTTTGAAGAAATAAACATTAACCCCAACGCCCCAACGGTAGCAAATCCTGGCGGCTTATTAACTAGTATCATCTTTGACCCCATCAATCCTAACTTAAACGTGCAAGTCCTCTTGACGAACCAAGTGCTGCACTACGTGGTTTGGCGAAACCAAAATAACCTAGACCGCTACGATTTCGCAGCGGGCGACGGTATCTTTACGGACCTTTGGAACAGCCACTACAAAGCGTTGCGAAACTACAACGATTTGCTAGCGGAAGTAGGCGGCAGTCAAGAGTTAGGCTCTTACGAAGCAGTAGCAAAAATCATGCGTGCCTTCCAAATGGCTACCGTTACAGAATTGTGGATTGATGCGCCGTTCAGCCAAGCAGGTTTGGGCTTAGACGGTTTGCAACCCGCTTACGATTCGCAAGAAACAATTTATACCGCCGTGTTAGCGGACTTGCTACAAGCCAACGATTTACTAAACGGTGCAGGTTTTCCACAAGGTGGAGATATTTTATTCGGAGGAGATGAAATGATGTGGAGAAGAATGGCGAACTCCTTGCGATTGCGCTATCTGCTAAGATTGTCCAACGTAAGTTCAGTCAACGCAGCGTCCGAAATTGCAAACATTGTAAATAATCCAGGACAGTTTCCCATTATCACGAGCAACAGCGAATCGGCGATTTACGACTTTTCGGGCGTAGCACCGAACACGTCCGATTTTTCTCAACGTGCGCCCGCTAACGTATCGGCGATGAATATCTCCGAAAGATTCATCCAAACTTTGGACGGAGTAGATAACATTGATAATACCGAAGACGATGACCCAAGACTAGCCTATTGGGGATTATTACCCGCTTGTGTGGCTAACGGCGATACTTCTCCACAATGTACAGGCAATTATTTGGGAGCGAAAAACGGTACTTCCAGAGAAGTAGCCCAAGGAACAGGGGGTAACGCCGAATTATACAGTTCTTCGCACACGGGCATGTTTCAATCCAACCCCAATTCTTTAGACTTTACCTTTATTAGCTACGCCGAAGTGCAATTCATCCTAGCCGAAGCGGCGATGAAAGGCTGGATTGATGGCGATGCAGCTGATTTTTATAACGCAGCAATAACGGCAAATTTAGACCAGTGGGGAATCTCCATGCCCGCAGGCTTTTTAGAACGAGGCGATGTCCAGTTCGACGGCACGATGGAGCGCTTGATGACCCAAAAGTGGATTGCTATGATGTGGAACAACACCATAGAAATGTGGGGCGAGCAAAAGCGAACGGGGTTACCTGATTTGTCCACGTCCCTGGGAGATTTTGCCTCTGACATTTCTGGTGGTAAAATTGCGACGAGAATCTTTTACCCAACATTGGAACAGTCAGTAAACCCCAGTAATTACAGCAGCGCAACGTCCAATTTTGGCAGCAGCCCAGCAACTAAAATTACTGCACCCCACTGGTATCAGTAGACAAAGTAGGCATATATTTCAGCAGGGTGTCGATATTTTAAGATTTCATCTTAAAATCTATATCTTTCATCATTTTATGATGTCTAGCTTGTAAAAAAAGTAATAGACACGATAAAATCGTAGGAGATAGTGGTTTGAAGATAAAATCTTCAAACATCGACCCAGCTTGGAGTCCTCACCAGCAGCGAAATTTTGAAAAGTCATACATAAGCTGAATATAAAACAAAAGGAGCTTGCTGTTAAAACTAGCAAGTCTCCTTTTGTAGTAATTTTTAAGGGACGCTGGTTATCGGAGTAACGTGACTCTCCGAGTCGTGAAAAAGTACTCAACGTATCGGATATTTTCAAAATATCCGATACGTTATACCATATCCACCACTAAAAAAAATGAGAAAGCCCTTAGTCCTAATCCCCGGCACCCTTTGCGATGCCAATCTATTTCTACACCAAATGGATGGACTAAAAGACTTAGCGGTGTGCCAAGTAGGCGACCACAGTAGCGCCGATAATTTATCGGAAGTAGCGGCGAAAATCCTCAAAGATGTAGCAGGTGATTTTGCGGTACTAGGACTATCCTACGGCGGCATCATCGCCTTCGAGTTGTGGCGACAAGCTCCAGAAAGAATCAATAAACTGATACTATTAAATACCAATTATAAAAAACCGTCCGATACGACCCGTGCCAATCAGCAACGCTTCTTAGGCATGTCCGCTTTGGGCGAGTTCAGAGAAATAACGACCGATTTTTTAAAAGATGCCATGCTGCATCCCAAGCACGCCCAACAACCCGAAATGCGAAACGAGGTACTAAAAATGGCGATAAATACGGGGCGGGCTGCTTTTTTCAAGCAAATTAAAGCCCAACTCAATCGGCCCGACAGTACCCCAGATTTACCTAATATTCAATGTCCGACCTTGATAATGACAGGACGGCAAGATGCGGTGTGTACCCCACAACTGCACGAAGAAATGGCGGCATTGATACCCAAGAGTACTTTGAAAATCATAGAAGAATGTGGTCATTTGAGCACAATGGAACAGCCCGAAGTAGTCAATCAAACGATTAGAGACTGGTGGCAACAAACGTAACGTAACGCTCCGAGTTGCGCCACATGAGGTGAGAGCAATAGTTGTTTTTTGATGGAAAAGTTTTGACGTGTACACTAATCTCTATTTGGCGGAAGACCAATCCCGTTAGGGATTGTATATCGGTAGAAGATAACCAATTTAACCAATGCTCATTGTGCCGTAGGTACAATATGTACGCTTACATTCTGTACCTACAGCACAGTTAGTATTGAGGTGTTTATTGGATTTTTCTACCGATATGAGGTACCTAAAGGCACTTCTATTACAATGTGTGAAAAACACTCCAAGAATACATGAAAAAAGTAGAACTATACGAAAAAGAAAGAGCCACCACCTACGACGACCTAATAGAGACGTGGATTTCTGGCTACAACTACTTCCTAAACAGTTTACCCCAAGTATTAAGTGAGGTAGAAAACAAAAACTTGTTATCAGTAGGATGTGGAACAGGGAACAGTATCCAAAGATTGGTGAAAGCGACCGAAGGCTGGCAAATAACGGGTATCGACCCGTCGCCCGATATGATAAAACAAGCTAGAGCAAAGCTTGGAAAAGAGAAAAATGTAAGATTGGTCGAAGGATTAGTAGGGGACTTTGAAATTGAAGAAAAGTACGGAGCAGCAACACTATTATTAGTGCTACACTTCCTAGAAGACGACGGCACAAAACTACGGTTGCTAAAAGACATTGCGGATAGACTGAATGAGGGGGCAACCTTTGTGATGCTAGATATAACGGGCGAAGAAAATCAAATCCAGCAAAATTTAGCAGTTCTTAAACGACTTTTACCCAGCCAATTGGACGAAGCACAACGAAAGGACCGCATTCATAAAATACAACAAAAATTGTATGCAGTTTCCGAAGAAAGATTGGTGGAATTGTGCGAGGAAGCGGGCTTTGAAAAGCCGTTTCGCTTTTTCCAATCCTCTATCTACAAGGGTTGGATGACTAAGAAAATTGGATAGTGTATCGAAATGGTTGATAGATTCCAGTTGAAGGTGGGGGCTATTGACACCCCACATCTTTTTGGGGATGAAAAGGTGCAGCGCACCGGTAGCATTTGTATCGAAAGTTGGTCAAAATGCTCTAAAGGTGCAGCGCACCGACCACACTTGTTAAAAATAAGGTTCAATGTGAACGGTGCGCTGCACATTTGAGACCCATTTTTAGCAGCAGATGATACAAATGTTATCGGTACTCCGTACCTTTTTGCCCTAAAGTAAACTTGTGAGGTGTCGTTAGACTTTCAAAGTATCACCCACCTTCAACCGCCTTGACATACGACCAAAAATCGAATAGAATTTATCGCTTATGCGTAAAAATAAACTCAAAAAAATCTTAGCCGAAGGAGGCACGGTCACCGCGGGCTGGCTGCACATCCCCAACACGTGGTCGGCGGAACTGATGGCGAATGCAGGTTGGGACGCTGTGACGGTCGATATGCAGCACGGTCTGCATAGTGTAGAAACGGCGATGCAGATGTTACAGGCCATTTCCACCACCGAAACGGTCCCGTTAGCAAGATGCAATTGGAACGAACCGGGCGAAATTATGCGCCTACTAGATAGTGGTGCTTACGGCATGATTTGCCCCATGATTAATACCAAAGCCGATTGCGAAAAATTTGTGGGAGCGTGCTTGTATCCACCTATGGGCTACCGCAGTTTTGGACCAACTCGACAGCGGATTTATGCGGGTTTAGACTACGGCAATCACGCCAACGAAGAGACGTTGATTTTAGCCATGATTGAAACGAAAGAGGCCGTCGAAAATATCGACGAAATTTGTTCGGTTGTAGGGCTAGATGGTATTTTTGTGGGGTCTGGTGATTTAAAATTATCCTTAACGGGAAAGGCGGGACACGGTAATACGTCCGACCTTTTTGACGAAGCCATTGGCAAGATTTTGGCAAGTTGTGAAAGACATAATATAGTTCCTGGCATCTGGTGTCCATCGGTCGAAATGGCAAAGCAACAGCAGGCCAAAGGCTATCGTTTTATCGCCTTAAAATCGGATAGTATGATGTTGAATGAGTATGCGGTAAAATTGGCAACGGAGTTAAATAAAGAAGTCAGAAGCGAGACCAAAAAATAAATTTTTTTGTCAGAAGTCAGACTTTGACAGCTAAAATCCTGCTGTTATTCAAACGTTGAATCTTGACAATGAAAATCTTCTGGTTTGACCTACTATTATTTCATTATTATACCTAAATATTAGTTCATCTGACAGTCTACGGTCTGACAACGAAGTGGTCTGACTGCTGACATCTCAAAAAAAATACATGATTTTCCAAGAAACAGAAACGTACACCCTCAATGGCAAAAAGCAAGAATTGCCAGGATTCGATAAAGCATACGTCAATTTTGTGGACTACATCCTCAAAATTACCGAAGATATTTGGGAAAAGCGGGCGGTATGGCTGATTTACGATACCTACGGCGAGGATGTAACGGTAGATGTGGGGGCAAGGACGTTACGGGGTATCGAAACCGTGGTAAGTGGAACAGTTAGTACCTTGTACTCTTTCCCCGACCGAACGATGTTTGGTGAAGCGGTAATTTGGTCGAAAATTGGCGACAATCATTTTTACTCTTCGCATCGTATTGCTTCTACGGCAACCAACGAGGGACCTACACAATACGGACCAGCAACTGGAAAAAAAGTTCAATTTCGTACTATTGCTGACTGTCTGGCAACCGAAAATAAGATTGTAGAAGAATGGTTAGCACGGGACAATATGCACTTGGTCATGCAGTTGGGTTTTGACCCCGTAGTGGAGGCGAAAAAAGACCAACGCTACGCTGATATGGACATTGAAATTACGGAGGCGGTTACCAGAAATGCCATCGTAAAGAATGGTAAACCTTACGACTTGGATAATCCCGCTGAACTCATTTTGTCTTTGTATAATGACGTATGGGCAAGTCGAAATTTTGCTGCTTTAGACCAATATTACCACGAGTTGGCGAAGGTACACATGATTTGTGACAATGATTTGACAGGGCCACGCAAAACGGCAGCATATTTGAAACGCCTATTTGCCTCCTTTCCCGACGCCGCCGTACAGATTGAGCGAGTAAGTACCAATGAAATAGTAGATGGTTACGAAGTAGCCGCTCGCTGGCGCATTATGGGGAAGCACACCGAAAAAGGTTTTTTTGAGCATCCTAACGGTCAGACGGTCAATATTTTAGGTATTAGCCATTACATCGTGAACGATGGAAAGATAGCGGAGGAATGGATGATTTTTGATGCCTTTGACACTTTATGCCAAATCTTTAAGGAGGAGAAAACGGCACTTTCGGAGGGGGTAAAGAGCGGGTCAGGTGAACATTTGACTAACAAAAAAATGGTATTTGCTTTTTTGCAAGAAAAAGATAAATTTGTGTCATCGTCTGCTAAAGCAAAAAATGTTTTGCAAAAATATCTTTATGAAGATGTTTGTTTGGAAATTGCGAAGCCGTTTGATGGCGTGATGAAAGGCGTCGATGCTTATAACGACGACTTCTGGCAACCGCTTTTAGCCGCCTTTCCCGATGTAGAAGACCAGCCGTACATTTTGCTTGGCGGCAGCTACGAAGGAAGGGACTACGTAAGCGCAACGGGCAACCTAATTGGCACGTTTCAGAAAGACTGGTTGGGTATCCCTGCGACAAATCAGCCCACTTATTTACGCTATTCGGCGACTTTTTTAATCGAAAAAGGTAAAATTGCTAAAGTTTGGTACTTTTTTGATATGTTGGATGTGATGCGGCAAGCGGGTTTCAACTTCATCCCCAACAAAGGTTTGGAATGGATTCCACCCGCACCGATGACGGGCGATGGTATTGTCACTTATACCACTAACCCTGCCGAAGGGCAAAAGTCTATTGACCTAACTAACGCTATGCTAGACGGACTAGGTGAGTACGACGGTAAAACGCTGGAGTCGATGGCGCAAGAACGGTTTTGGGACGAAAAAGATATGATGTGGTACGGACCGTCGGGTATCGGCACAACTAGAGGACTAAAGGGCTTTCAGGACAATCACCAAATCCCATTTTTGGAAGGTTTTCCCGATAGAGGTATTACCCCCAAAATTGGTAAAGACTACTTTGCCCAAATTGGCGATGGCAACTACTCTTGTGATTTCGGCTTTCCTGCCATGTACGGCACGCATAATGGCGACGGCTGGTTGGGCTTAAAAGCAACTGGAAAAAAAATTACGCTACGAGTAGTAGATTATTGGCGAAGAGAGGGCGACAAATTGAAAGAAAACTGGGTCTTTATTGACATGGTAGATATTTTGGAGCAATTAGGCGTTGATGTATTCGATTTGTTAGCAAAAGCCAGAAAAATGTAATTACAAAGATATATCCCATAAATTTTGAAATTATGCAAAAAACATTAGAAAAAAGGCTCATCCGCTATAAGGATTTAATGCCTTGCAAAGCAGCGTTTATCGACGCCAAAACACCAGGGAGTCACCTGAAAGACAACTACAGTATTATCGGCGGTGGCGTATCGGAAAGCCATCACCAAAAGGTAAATTTGAGCGAAAAACACGGATTTTGTATCGGTGCAGCGGGACAACCGCCCCGTATCAAAAATTCACCGCATTCGCATTTTACCGCTGAGGTCTTCATTGTGCATAGTAGCGCATGGCGTTTTTACTGGAATAACGACGAACAAGCCGAGACCATTTTGCATCCAGGCGACATCATTTCATTACCAACCAATATGTTCCGAGGGTTTGAAAACGTGGGCGACGAATACGGGATGATTTTTTCCGTATTGGGACACGACGATGCTGGTGGTGGAGTTGTTTGGGCACCAAGAGTCATTGACGAGGCGAACGGACACGGTTTAGTCCTTTTGGAGAATGGAAAATTGGTTGATACCACTCGTGGAGAAGTAGTTCCCGAGGGCATAAAACCCATGCCCAAATTGACAGAAAAGGAATTACAAACTTTTCAGCAATATACCCTAACGGAAATGAGTGCCCACGTGGGCAGAGTTGGGACGTACAAGCCATCTCCTTTCCGAGGCTTCCCTAATCAAACCCCCGATTTACTGACGTGGGTAGATATTATTGGGCCGCAAGATAGCCAGCACCACCGTTTTCAAGTGAAACCGGGTGATGTTAACGGTGATGGATTTAATGTCTATGGCCTACGAACTGAACCGAAAGGGAGAACGGGCAAATACATCCGACAAGAGGTGGAAGTGATGCAAGTACATCGAGGTAAGTTCCAAGTTACTTGTAATCATAACGGCGAGCGCATTACGGCTACACTCAATAGTGGCGACATGTTTACTTTCCCGAAAGGGTCAATTCGCAGTATAACGGCAAAAAACTACGGTTTCGCCTACTTCATCGTAGGCAGTGATTACCCGAGTGCGCCGAGAGTAGTCCGCAAGGAACGTAGAAGGCGAACCAGATTAACCGCAACGGTTTAGCAGATTGGACAAAAATAATAATATAAATAAGTTTTTAGCAAAAAAGGCAAAGTTATTCGCACACCCGTGGTACTGCTGGTGCTTAATACTCTTTTGCTTAGGTTGTCAATCGACACTGACAGAAAAGGTGGAATCAAAAGCGATTGCGGCGCATCCATTGTCGATTGAAGGAATACGGGAACGAAGTTACGATTCGACTTTAGCTTTTGAAAAATCACTAACTCGTACGAAAAATTACGTCTCCGAATTGTGGTCTTATTATTCGGACAATTTGAAAGTATATGCCTTGGTCAATCGGCCAACCAAACCAGTACCAACAAATGGTTTTCCAATCCTAATTTTCGGGCACGGTTTTCATCCAGACCCGCCGAAGTATGGCATCAGCAATACGACGGGGAAAGATTGGCGACCGGGCGATTATTATCGAGGCATTCCAGAGGCTTACGCCGAAAAAGGATTTTTGGTCATTACACCCGATTATCGAGGGCATAACGTTTCGGAAGGATTTGCTTACACCCAAACAAGTTTCTTAACGACCACTTACTACGCCATCGACGTCTTACATTTATTGTCTGCATTACCGACCCTAAAAGTAGGGAATTTGGACAATATTTATTACGTAGGGCACTCTATGGGAGGAGAAGTTGGGCTAAAAATGTTACTGGCTACTAACCAAATTAAGGCGGCCAGTTTGTGGGCTCCCGTCTCTGCCACCATCGAAGAACAAGCCCTGTACTACGGCAACCTTTATAAAGAAAAAAAGAATGGTGGTATCAATCCCGAAAAAATGACTGGATTGATGGTCAAAATGGATTCGGTAATTAATACGTTATCTCCAGCATTGAACCTCCAAAAAGTGGAGGCTATCTTAGCGATTCAAGACTTAGAAACACCGCTGATTATCCATCACGCTAGAGGCGACCGCTCTGTTCCTTATCAATGGTCGGAAAGCCTAGTGGCAAAGTTATACCAATGTCAAAAAGCTTTTGAATTCTACGATTATGACACAGATAATCATTTATTTGACGGGGAAAATCGTGAAAAAGTAGTAGAAAGAGACTTGGCTTTTTTTGAAAAATAATTAGGCATCATCATAAAATCGTACCTATTCAGCAAGGAAGTTTTTACCATAAAGAGAAATAAAGTACATAAAGAGATTTGCCAATGCTGCGCTCGAAAGTCAACGCTACGCTCGAAAAAAAACTTTATATGCTCTATGTACTTTATCCACTTTATGGTTAAAAAAAGAGTGCCGAATAAGTACACAAAATCATTATAAACTAGAAATTTAAAAACAATGGCAATTCACCACATAAAAAAAGGAATTACCGAAGCGGACGCAACCGCTAACCAAAAAAAGACGCGACAAATTGTCGAAAGTATTTTGGAAGACGTATCTGCTAGAAGAGATGCGGCAATTCGAGAATTATCCAAAAAATTTGACAACTGGAATCCCGAATCTTTCCGCTTGACGGACGAGCAAATTCAAGACATTGTAGCGCAAGTGCCGCAAAAAACGCAAGAAGACATCAAGTGGGCACAAGCCCAAGTGAGACGCTTTGCGCAAATTCAAAAGTCGGCTTTGCGAGACGTGGAAATTGAGACCATTCCAGGGGTCATTTTGGGACACAAAAATATTCCCGTTAACTGTGCGGGTTGTTACGTGCCTGGTGGACGTTACCCTATGGTCGCTTCGGCGCACATGAGTGTACTGACCGCAAAAGTAGCGGGTGTAAAAAAGGTCATTGCTTGTACGCCACCCGACCCCAATACGGGCTTACCCCCTGCAGAAACCGTAGCGGCCATGCACTTTGGAGGAGCGGATGAAATCTACATTTTGGGCGGTACACAAGCAATGGCGGCAATGGCCTACGGTTGCGTCGGCATGCCCGAAGTCGATATGATTGTTGGTCCTGGTAATCAATACGTAGCGGAGGCGAAACGACAATTATTTGGGAAAGTAGGCATCGACTTATTGGCTGGACCAACCGAAGTGCTGGTCATTGCGGACGATAGTATGGATGTAGAAATGGCAGTAACGGATTTGTTGGGTCAAGCCGAACACGGGCCGAACTCCCCCGCTATTCTACTAACCAATAGCGAGGAGTTGGCAATGGGCGTAGAAGCCGAAGTAAAACGGCAATTAGCAAATTTACCCACCGCCGACATGGCGGGCGTAGCGTGGAGAGACTACGGTCAAGTCATCCTTTGCGACAACTACGAAGAGATGTTAGCCAAAGCGGACGAATTGGCGAACGAACACGTACAAATCAATACCAAAAATCCCGAATACTTTGTAGACAATATGACCAATTTTGGAGCTTTGTTCATCGGCAATCGAACGAACGTAGCTTACGGCGATAAAGCAATTGGTACGAATCACACTTTGCCTACTAAAAGAGCAGCTAGATACACGGGTGGTCTATGGGTCGGTAAATTTATCAAAACGTGCAGCTACCAAAAAGTAACTACGGACGAAGCAAGTGCTTTGGTGGGCGATTACTGCTCTCGCTTATGCGAAATTGAAGGATTTATGGGACATAAAGCGCAGGCGGATTTGCGAGTAGAACGCTACGGTAAAAAAGAACCCGCATTGGTGTAACGTAACGCTCCGAGTTGCGCCGTGCAGAGTGCGATGTAACGTGACTCTCCGAGTCGCGCTGTGAAAAAGTGGGAAGTAACGTGACGCTCCGAGTCGCGAAACGCTATAAACCTCCGAGTTGCTCTGTTGTTAGTAGGGTAACGAAACAGCGCAACCTACATCAATGAGCACAACTCGGAGAGTTGTGTTACAGTAGATAAGCAACTCGAAGCGTTGCACTGCAGGCAAAATGAACAAACATGACCAACTTTGGCACCCTCAACTGGACCATCCTCATTGTTTACATCCTAGCGAACCTTATTTTAGGATTTGTTTTAAGTAAAAATGTAAAGACGGCGGACGACTTTTACGTAGGGCGGCGCACCACACCTTGGTGGGCGATTGGCATTTCTGTTTTTGCCACTTATGTAAGCGCCCTGACTTTTTTGGGCGCACCCGCTTGGTCGTATAATACTAGCTTTTCGGTCATTGCGCTGCACATCAATTATCCCATTGTCATTTTTGTGGTCATTAGCTTTTTTCTACCCTTCTTTTTTAATAGTGGGGTAGCATCCATTTATGATTACCAAGAAAAACGCTTTGGCGAAAAGTCGAGAATTACCATTTCGGCGATTTTTTTACTGACCAGATTATTGGTGACGGCGGCGATTCTGTACGGTACTTCGTTGGTCGTAGCTTACATTACGGGAATTAATGTCATTGCGGCGATTGTGATAGTGACGGTGATTGCCTTAATCTACACGGTGTTGGGTGGTATTACGGCGGTGATTTGGACGGACTTGATTCAAACGGTTATCTTGATGTTGGGGGTGGGCATTATTGTTTATGCCTTATTCAACGAATTGCCCCAACCGTTACTTGAGACTTTGACCAATTTAAAGCGGCAAGGCAAACTCAACGCCATTGACTTTTCGCCCGACATTACTAAAGAATCGACGATTTGGGCGGGTGTCATTGCGATGACTTTATACCACATCACCGTTTACGGAGCCGACCAAATGATGGTGCAGCGAGTGTTGGCGAGCAAGAATATTGGCGATGCCAAGAAGTCCTTTCTAGTCATGGGCTTTGCGGCGTTTTTGATTTACTTTTTGTTTTTGCTACTGGGCGTGTTATTTTACGCCTATTATAACGGCAAACCCTTTGAGAATAATAATTTAATCATTCTCGAATTTGTCAATGAGATTAGCATCCCAGGCTTAATGGGGATTATCGTAGCGGCGATTGTGGCAGCCAGTATGTCGAGTTTGGATTCTTTTTTCAACTCGATGGCCACCATTGCTACCGTCGATTTTTACGAAAAGTATTATAACAAAAATGCCAGTCCCGAACACTATTTGAAAGCGACTCGTTGGTTTACCGTTTTTTGGGCCTTTATGATAATGATTCCCGCAATTATTTATACCCAAACGGATGCTTCTATTTTGAAATTAATTAGCGAAATTGGGGCGTATTTTGTCGGAGCGAAATTAGCGATGTTTGGTTTGGGCTTCTTTTCCAAACACACCACCGAACGAGGATTATTGTGGGGCGTGTTGGTTGGTTTAGTTGGGGTCATCGTTATTGCCCAAACGACCGAAATTGCGTGGCCTTGGTTTTGTTTGATTGGAGCGGTTATTAATATCGCCATTGCGATTCCGTTAAGCATTGCTTTAGATGGCCATCAAGAAGAATGGTCTCGCTATACAGTCAAGGGACAGCAAGCGTATTTCCAACGGGAGGGATTGCCCGAAAAGGATGGGAATTGGTATTTAATACCAGGCAAGATTGATAAGGTGAGTTACGTGCTGTTGGTATTTTTTGTAGTGAGTTTGGTGGCACTTTGGAGTTTTGAAAATTGGATTCAGGTTTAGAACTAGGTTTTTTCTTTGACGCTGAAGGACGCTGTTTGAAATTATGATTTTTTATGTTTTCTGCTCTAAATTGTTCAAAGTCTAGTGAAGAAAACATAATTTAAAAACATAACCGAAACAGCGTTCTTCAGCGTCGAAAAATAAGCCTTATGTATTATACAAGATAACTAGGTTTTGTAAAAAGTGGATGAAATTATTCGTCTACGAAAAGCCACGAATAGACAAAAAACATGGGCGAAATAGGCATTCTCAATTGGTCAATCATCTTCATTTACCTGGCGGCTAACTTGCTGTTGGGCTACGTACTATCCAAAAAAGTAGCCACAGCGGAAGACTTTTACATCGGGCGAAAAACGACACCTTGGTGGGCAATTGGTATTTCGGTATTAGCAACTTATGTAAGTGCAATGACCTTCTTGGGGGCACCCGCCTGGTCCTATAAAGAAGGCTTGTCGGTAATTGCCATTCACTTGAATTATCCCTTGGTGATAATTTTGGTCATGTCTTTATTTGTCCCATTTTTTATGCAAACGGGGCTGGTTTCCATTTACGAATACCAAGAAAAACGTTTTGGAAAAGCCTCCCGAGTAGTCATTGCCCTCGTTTTTTTAATGACACAATTATTATCTTCGGCGGCGGTTTTGTACGGTTCGTCCTTGGTGATTAGCTATATCACGGGCGTGGGCGTGATTGAAAGCATCGTGATTGTCTCGATTATCACGCTGATTTATACTTCTTTGGGAGGGATAACGGCGGTGATTTGGACGGACGTTTTGCAATCGTTCATTTTTATTTGTGGCGGTATCATTGTTTTGTACGTGCTGCTTTCGCAAATGCCCGTTTCGTTGGAAGATACCATGACAACGTTGCGCACCCAAGGAAAAATTAATCCTTTGGTCTGGGATTTTGATTTGACCAAAGTCACCACCGTTTGGGCGGGAATTATTGCCATGACCATTTATCACGTTACCGTTTACGGTGCGAACCAAATGATGATGCAACGGACTTTAGGGGCAAAAAATATGGGTGATGCTAAAAAGTCGTTGGCTTTGATGGGCTTTGGTGCTTTTTTCATCTACTTCACATTTATTTTCATCGGTGTGCTCTTCTACCAATATTACGATGGTCGAGAATTTGATAACGATAATACGATTATGTTAGAGTTTGCCGAAAAAGAAGGTTTTCCGGGGTTCATTGGATTAATTGCGGCGGCGGTTTTAGCGGCGAGTATGTCAAGTTTGTCTTCGGCTCTAAACTCTTTTGCAACCATCTCTACGGAAGGTTTTTACCAAAAGTACTTTAAACCCAACGAAACGCCCGAACATTATCTAAAAGTGGCTCGTTTGTCCACCATTTTTTGGGCGGGGATGATTATTATTCCAGCGATTGCTTTTTCCAGTTCCACGGGTTCTATTTTAGAACTATTGACGAAAGTCGGGTCGTACTTCGTCGGTGCTAAATTGAGTATGTACGGTCTTGGATTCTACTCTAAGCACACCACTGAAAGAGGTTTATTAATCGGGGTAGTAGCAGGATTCATTGCCCTAGCTTACGTGGCTACGCAGACAGATATTGCATGGCCTTGGTACGCTATTATCGGAGCTGGGGCTAATATTTTAGTGTCTATTCCAGCGAGTATTATTTTAGATGGTCGGCAGGCGGAATGGTCGCCTTATTCTGTGCCTGGGCAGCAAGCGAGATTCAAGGCAGAGGATTTACCAGAGAAGGAAAATGGTTGGTGGGTGGTGCCCGGTAAATTGGATAAAGTGAGTTATTTCTTAATCGGATTCTTTGTGTTAACGTTGCTGTTCCTTTTATCGTTCTAGCGATAAAGTATCGGATATTTTCAAAATATCCGATACTTTAGTCCCGATTCAAGGGTTTTCTTATAAAAAAGTTACTTCACAAATGTGGTCGGTGCGCTGCACCTCTGATGATAAAACAGTCAAAAAAAGTAGATACAAAAGTTGCCGATGCGCTGCATCTAAT
>JBCCQK010000072.1:0-22482 GCA_039024375.1 Bacteroidota bacterium | reverse complement strand
TTCTCCCAATAATTAGTTACTTCAACGTTGGTTAATTGAATGTTAATCGCTTTTTATTGTAGGAGGGAAAGTAGTGTAATTTGAATGGTAGGTATCAAAATTTGGGTAAGATGATTTCAAAGATAGTGGATTATGAGTAGAATTGGTAGTTTTGTTAGTAAATAAGAAGAATCGTAACTACTCAAACATTCATTTTATATTTTTACCACAAAGGTATGGAGTTCATGGAACACATAAAGTTTATTTTCGAGCGCAGATTTGAAAAAGCTATTTATATAGCTCTCTTTTGCCTAACTTATTCTTCTTTGGTCGCTCAAAACAAAGAAGCTATTTCCGTACTGACTTTGAATTTCAGTTACGGTTTACACTTACCAGCGGGCGATTTGAAAGATAGATTTGGTAATAATTTTAGCTTGGGCGGTGGCCTCGATTTTTTTACCAAAAAAAATTTCATTGTTGGTATCAAAGGTAATAACCTCTTTGGCAGCACGGTCAAAGAAGACGTATTGGCTTCCTTACGAGATAAAGATGGTTTTATTATCGGTGGAGTTGGTGCGGGTCAAGCGGGCTATGCGGACGTTTTTTTGCGCCAAAGAGGGCTTTATGTAGGTGGTCACATTGGAAAATTGTTTCTTATTAAGAGTAATAAGACAAAGTCGGGCATTCGACTTACGATGGGCGCAGGGTTGTTACAACATAAAGTACGAATTCAGGACGAATCGGGAACGGCCGACCAATTAAAAGGAGAATTGATTAAGGGCTACGACCAGCTGACCAACGGTTCGGCGCTCGAACAATTCATTGGTTATCAACAAATGAATCGCAAAACGGGGGTTAATTTTTTTGTAGGGTTTGAGCTCACCGAAGCATTTACACAGAATCGAAGGAGCATCAATTTTGCGACGCAACGACGGGATACGACGAAGCGATTGGATATTTTAGTGGGGGTTCGAGTAGGTTGGAGTTTTACGTTTTATGTAGGCGAGAATGCGGACAAACTTCGGTATTGACTAAACAGCTTGTACTTTTTGCCTAGCAGGAAACAGTCCTTCCAGCACTTTGAGTGCTGGAAGGACTCTTACTCTTATACACCAGAGCAGAAAATTTACGGAAAAAAATCATCCAATTCCAATTCTACGTCACAAGCTTTGTCCATCAATTTCCCTGAATGAAAGCTAACAAATTTCTTATCGGGCGTAAAGACGTGTACACTGCGCAGCGTTGGAATAATCAACCAAGCGGACTGCACACCCGCGGGAAAATAGATGGTAAAAAACTTATCCTTAATGTCGTCAATCCCTTGTTTGGGAGATAGTATTTCTATCACTGTAATCGGTACGTCCGAGACTATAATTTCGTCATCCAATAGGTTCAGCTGTTCCTTTGGAAAAATACAAAGGTCAGGCACCGCAGGCTTAACATCGGGCATGAATAAGCTAAGTTCGGAATAAATTTGGTACTTCTTTTTGTATTTTACTACTAGGGCAGCCCCCAATAGCGTTTGAATTGCACTGTGCTTTTTACTAGGCATTGGTTTGTTTCGTTCTCTCTGATATTGTACAGCAGGTTCGGAAACCTGCTCGAATTCTTCGGTCACCATAATATTGATTTTGAACAAATATATCCAAAAAGTTTGGAAAATCCTACCGCCTAGCCCTTCTAACTCAGTCATCTTTTGTATCCGATACTTTTAAATACAGAATGGTTTTCAACGGTTTATCCGTCGAACAGTCCATACCAAACGTGGAGTACTTCTTTTTATCTTTTGAAAAACGTTCCTTGCTTGCCTTTACTTCGTAATCACACTGGCAATCGAGAAAGAACCTAAAATTACCCGCTTCGTCCGACACTGTTCGCTCGTATTCGCCCGTGCAAAAATTGAATAATTCGATACTGGCGTTGGGAATCATGCTGTTGTATTTTTGTTGTACGACTACGCCTTCTAATTGTACACCCTGTCTTTTTTTTAACGAAACCACCCACTCCGATTGGCGAATTAATTCGTAGGCATTCACCACTCTTTTTACGGGAACGTAGCCCATTTTTTCTACCACAATTGTATAGGTTTTACCTTGACTAATGTCGGGCTGTATCGTCCCTTTCCCATCCGTCAAAAATCGAAGCGGCTGGCTACGATAGTCCATATCGGGTAGTTCACCGTTTTTCACTTGCTTTGCTGTTGGTATATTTCCTCTGTTTTTGTACACCCCTTCGGCAATAGTCACTAAGGCGTCCGTAATACGGCTTCCAGTGATGTCATCGACTACAGTGATGTTGTTTTGGGGAGTAGTGGTCATCACCGCATTCTCCGACCAAAGATAGAGGTCATCTCCTCCCAAGCCGCCCGCGCGATTGGAGGTCAAGTAGCCCGATTCACCGTTGGGCAATTGACTATATCCAAAGTCGTCTTTGATGGAATTAATCGGAGCGCCCAAATTTTGAGGTTCCGTCCAAGCCCCTACGACCAAATGGGATTCGTAAATGTCCAAGCCGCCAATTCCTAGCAATCCGTCCGAAGCAAAATAAAGGACGCCCGTTTTACTGATAAATGGAAACAGTTCGTTACCTGCGGTATTGATGGTAGGGCCCAAATTTTGGGGTACCGACCAATAATTGCCCGACCGAGTAGATTTGTATAAATCCATTCCACCAAAGCCACCGGCTCGGTTGGATGCAAAATATAGGGTATTTCCATCCGCCGATAAAGTGGGATGACAAGTAGCAAAAGCGTCGATATTAATGGGTAATACTTGAATATTTACCCATTTTTTATGGTGCAATTCGGCGCTGTATATTTTTAAATCTACTACTCCTTGGCTGTTCTTCCCTTGGTGGCTATTGCTCGAAAAATACATCTTGGTTCCCGTATTATCAAAAGTGACTACACCGTCGTGGTATTTGCCGTTCACTGTTCCTTCCAGGGCTTCCACTACTTCAAATCGCTGATTATCAATACTTCTAGCAAAGAAAATATCCGAAAAATTATCTTTAGTCCATTGGTCTTCGAGTTCTTTTTGATGTTTTCCTCTCGTTGAGGTGAACACCACCCCTCCCCGATAAGGCGTTGCTGCGTAATCCAAATGAGCAGAACTAAGTGCTTTAAGATGCGATACTTGTACTTGCTTTTTGGAAGTAAAAACAAGTTTGGTACAATCTTCTACCCCCGCTCTCGGCATCGGAAAATTATCCCCCATCAGAATGCGATACTGGTCGTACCAATCCAATGCCTTCTCGCAGTGGCCATTGCTCTGTAGCATCTGCGCATAATGCAAAATATCTTCGGGATAGGCGGTGGTTTTAACGGCTTGCGCGTACCAATATTCCGCTGATTCGGTATCGCCGTTGAGTCGGTAGCTGTCCGCTAAGCGAATTTTTTCTAGGTCATCTAGGCCACTTTCGCCTAGTTGCTGGTACAAATGAATCGCTTTTAAGTAGCCTTTTTTGTCGTAGGCTTCGTCGGCTTGTCGTTTGGTGTCTTGTTGGGCAACGGAGGTAGTCGTTACCAATAAGGCAATTAAGAAGAGGGATATATTTTTCATAATAAGAAATATTTTTCGATGACTTGCATAGCTTTTGGCACACACAAGCAGACAAAGGCTTGGCTAGCACGACTGCTTTTCATGCTGTTTTTACCACAAAGGAATGGAGACCATGGAGTACATAAAGTTTTTTCGAGCGCAGCGTTGACGATTTTTACAAGACTGGACGTTTACTAAACTTCTGAAGTTTAGTAAACGTTTGCTGCACCACCAAAGAACAAGCTGCGCTCGAAAACAACTCTATGCGCTCTGTGAACTCAATACCTTTGTGGTAAAAAATGGGTACTCAATAATCAGCAAACACTAAAAAAATCGCAAGTGATTCACCTCTTCGACCGCCTCCGTCTTTTTATTAAACGTGTAGGATACTAAGACTTCCATGCTACCATTGGTATAGGAATTGAGTGCCGTCATCGTAAAATCAAAGGAGATTCCCGCTCTGAAATTGGGCGAAAACTGGTATTGTGCCATCGCCGAGTAAGCGTCTCCTAGACGGTAATTTCCACCTAGCCAAAGAGCATCCATAAAAATTAGGTGGGCGTTGAGGTCTAATTCTAAAGGGGCGGCTGCGTTCCAACTAAACATAGCACCCGGTTGTAGTTTAACGCTATTGCTCAAAGAAAACAGATAGCCCGTCATTAGGTAGTACGTACGATAATCGGTATCTTGTCCCGCCACGTCGAAATCTCGATAAATGGAGGTATTTAGTAATTGGGGCAAAGAAAATCCCAAGTAAAAATTGGATTGTTCATAATAGATACCCAAACCGAAATTGGGGTTTACCTGCGTTTCTTCCATAACGTTGGGAATGCTTCCGTCCCCAATGTCTAACGGACTCGCATCGGTCCAATCTGTGCGTCCTTGTTCCAAACGGCCATTAATCCCTAGGCTTAGTTTTCCTTTGCCTTCCGAAACGGAAAAGCGATAGGCGTAGCTCGCTTCGAGCGTATTGTTTCGGGTCATCCCTACTCTATCGGCGGTGATGCCGAGTCCGAAGCCTGACCGTCCGCCGAAGAAGGGGGTATGAAGGTTAACGGTTGCGGTGGTCGGTGCGCCTTCCACATTGAGCCATTGGTTTCGGTAGAGTGCGTTGGCCGTTGGTACACCGCCCGACCCTGCGTAGGCGGGGTTGAAGGCTAGTTTGTTGAATAGGAAATGAGTGTATTGAACGTCGTTTTGGGCGCTCAATGCTGTGCTAAGCAAAAGGGAGAAGAGAAGGGAATACAGATTTCTCATGTATGGGTTGCTATTTTTGATTGACGGATTTAGTCTTTTGTTTTTTTGGACAACGGATGCTTTGCTTGGTGTTGACGTGGACAACGGATTTAGATGTTGACGCTTTATTTCGTTGCTATCGTTGCCTACTTCTACTTCTTGTTGTTTGTTTTTATAACACGGAAATTTTGGGAACACGCATTTAGACGTTAACGGCTTGGTTTCTGAGTTTATAATTGCTACTGCCACTGCTTACTGTGCTTATTCTGGAACACAGCTTGCCCGTACGGGGAATTAGACGTTGACTTTTGAAATATTTTCCTTTTTCCAAGGCCACCTCTTTACCTCTCAGCCTCTCTACCTTTTAGCCTTATTACCTTATCACCCTATTCCCTTATCACCTTATATTCTTACCTTACCAAACTAAAATATCCCTGCATCGGCTCCGCTGGACTACCGCTCATTTTTAACAAATAGAAATAAGTGCCATTGGGAAGTGGGTCGCCGTTGTAGGTGCCCGTCCAGTCGTTTTCGTAGTTATCGGATTCGTAAACGAGGTCGCCCCAGCGGTTAAACACTTTGAGTTGACTTTGGGGTTGATTGGCGACGCAGGGGACACGGAAAGCGTCATTTCGACCATCGTTATTGGGCGTTATAACGTTGGGGACGAAGCAGTCATCTCCTACAGCAGCATCAACTACATTCACTCTTACCTCGGCTTGGTCACATTTATCGGGGCAATTATTGCTGCATATTTCGTATTCGAAGGCGTCGATGCCAAAGAAATTGGTGTTGGGTTCGTAGGAAATGGTGCCGTTTTCGAAGGTTAATAAGCCATTTTGTGGCTCACTCATCAGTTTGACCGTCAATTCATTTTCGGTAAAATCCATATCGTTGACTAACAGATTTTCCTGCTCCAATTTATCATTGAACGCAACGGTAAATTCGTCATCGGTGGCCGTGATGGCCGACGGAGCTTGGCGAACCGTTAGCGAATCTTGGGCGTAGTTTTTACAACCTTTATAAGAAAGCGTCCAGTAGATAGTGTGGTCACCTTCGGGCGTTTCGACCAGTAAAGTAGATGGGTTCAAAGGGTCAACAAAAGTGAGGTTGTTACTCGCTGTCCATTGCCCTGTTCCCAACATGGGTTGAATCGCTTCGATGCGAATGGCACGGTCGTCGCAAGCAGTGGCGGAGTTTTCCATGATAAAAGCCATTTCATCGGGGATGGCGCTAATTTCTAGTTCAACTTCGTTCGAAAGGTCACTGTCGCAACCGTTTTGGGTTACCTGAGCGTAGAAACGGTTATCGCCTATACTAGTCAAGTTTTCTTGATTAAAAATGGGTTCGGTAGTAGTGGCCAATGGCACGTCGGAGGAGACATTATACCATTGATACGAAACATCGCTTCCTGTGGGAAAAACGGTTGGTTTCGTAATTGCTAAAGTCAGTTCATCGCCCTCACATTTTTGAACATTATCGACCATTAAATTGGGAACATCGGGTTTGCTTTTCACTTTCAAATTAATGGCGTCGGTCAAAACGGGACACAAACCAGAGGTGACGACGGCATAGTAATTGCCTGTATCGGCAAGGGAAATGTCTGAAATACTCGGATTTGGGACAGTCGCCGTGAATCCGTTCGGCCCGTACCATTCGTAGGTAGCACCAATAGCAAAAGGAACATTCAAAGAGACCGTTTCGCCTTCGCAAACGGGTGCTTCTAACCCCGCAGAAGCGGTGGCAACAAATTCAACCGTAGGCATTTGTACCGCCACTCGACTCAGATTGGAAGGTGCAGTCGTGCATCCGTCCACCGTCAAGACGACGTAGTAATTGCCATTATCGGCCTCCGTTAAGTTGGGTAGGGTAAAAATAGGATGAGTGCTCGTCCCGACGGGTTCATTTGTCTGGACATTATACCAACTGTAGGTCACTTCGTTGCCACCGGAAATCTCCTGTGGATTGGTTATTTTAAAAGTGGCGTTCCCACCAAAACAGAGAACGGTTTCTTCGATGATTAATTCGGGTGTTTGCGGCATTTTGCTCACTTGAACGTTAACCGATTCGCTCCGTCGAGTACAGCCCGCTTTTTCTCGGACGAGGTAGTACGTCCCACTAGTCGAAGTAGGTGCATTGTGGATGATTAGTTCGTTATTTTCTCTAACCAAAACGTCATCGGCGTCAAACCATTGATAGTTGACATCCGCTTCTAAAGGAACACTCAATCGCACCTGTTCGCCCTCGCATATTGGGTTAATGCCCGCTTCGGCATTGGTGATGATTTCGGCTTTCGCCAAACCGGGTTGAGTCGTAATTTTTTGAACATTCGATTTTTCCGATGCACAATTATTTACCGTCAAAACAGCGTAATATTCGCCCGCATCAATATCCTCCAGGGCTTCTATTCTCCAAATTAAATCTTCCGTCGTGGTTACAATTTGTTCATTATCAACATTATACCAATCTACTTTCACTTCGTTTTCGGCCAGCGTTACGTCGCTATTGTTGATTCTGATAGAAATATTTTCGCCCGTACAGGGTTCGGTATTATCCAAGACGATAGTTGGTGCAGTAGGTTTTGGATTGACTTTTACCGATACGGATTCACTTGTGGACGTACATCCATCGAGCGTTACCGACAAGGTATAAGTCCCATTGACCTCGGATTGCGCATTGACAAAAGCGGTACTTGGTTTATCCGAAATCAGGCCGTTGGGACCATTCCAAGCGTAAGTTGCCCCGTCAAAGAGCGTTCCCGTTAACATCACCATTTCACCACTACAAGCGGGATTTTCTTGAGTAGCCGAAGACGACGCATTGACTACAACTTTGGGTTGTATTTCAATATTTTGTACGTTGGAAGCCGCCGAGGTACAACCCGCAATATCGACTTCTACATAATAATCGCCATTGCTGGATGCTGCTAAATTTAATAAATCCAACGTTGGTACATCAGTGGTATTAATTGGTGTATTTTGGCCAATCGTGTACCAACTAAACTGTACGTTTTCATTATTGGGATAACTAACGGGTTCTATGATTTTCAACGTCGCATCGGCGCCCTCACACTGCTTTTCCGTTAACATTTTTAAAGTAGGCGTCAAAGGTTTAGGGTTCACCATGACGGTCACGTCGTTGGTGCGTACTGAGCAACCTTCGAAAGTGACCAGTGCATTGTAATTTCCATTATTTAAAAAACTAGCGTTATTCAGCGTAATGTCTGATTGATTAGCCGTAAAATTATTGGGCCCCGCCCATTCGTACATCGCTCCTTCTTTGAAAGGAACGGATAATTGAACCGTTTCGCCTTCGCAGGCGGGATTCAAAATGGTTGCCGAGGAGGTTGCTACTAGATTTTCGATAGGTGTTCGGACTTGGACTACTTCGGCATTAGAGACGTTCGAAGCACAACCGTTTACACTGACTTCTACCGTATATTGGCCCGAATTAGCGACCGTAGCCGTTTCTACTAATAAATTGGCAGTCGAAGTGGTAGCAACCACCGATGGATTACCGTCCGTTTGTTTATACCAAATATAGGTCACCGAATCACCAGAAAAGGAATTAGCGGATAATTCGAGCGCATCGCCCGCACATAGCTCGGCTTTGGCAACAGAAAGATTGGGCGTTTCGGGTTTCTCTCTTAAATTGACCGTTACTGCTAGAGGTTCCGATTGGCAGCCTTTAGCCGTTTCTAGGGTCAATTGGTAAGTGCCACTTGCTTCTTTTTGCGTATTGGGTAAAGTCAGTGGAAATTCCGTATTGGCTCTTGTTTTTTTAACGAACTCGAAGTCGTTCGGTCCCGTCCATTGGTACACCAACATCTCGGTGAAATTGCTATCCCCTTGCGCATTTAACGCTACGGGTACGCCCGCACAAAACTGACCGCCGCCCGTAGCTTGCGTAGGCTGCGGCGTATTTCGAGGGTGACAAGTATATTCCAAAAAATCGCCGATGGTATTATTATCCGTGTCGGCACAGGGAAAGCCACCTGGGCATTCCTCCTTGTCCAATAACGCATCATTATCCGAATCCAAATCATCTATATCCAGTAAATCGTCATCATCAGAATTGACACAGGGCCAACCATTTGGACATTCGTATTGGTCCAAAATACCATCACCATCACGGTCAACATCTTGAAAATCAGCTATTTCGTCCTCATCCGTATCTTTTAATATCGAAAGCGTTCTTTGACTATTTCCTTCCGAATCCATCGTTATTTGTCCTTTAGCGTTGACAGTTTGTCGGCCTGTTCCTAACAAACCATCTCGGTCGCCATCGGGTTGATTCGCTTCGTTGACGTCAAAAATACCGTCGGCATCGGCATCCAAAGAACGAAAATCGGCGGCGTCCGTTTTATCAGAATTGGTTGGTTGGGAAGTAGTTAGTAACTCTTGATTTTCCTCTGATTTTACGGCTTGACCGTGGACATTAACTATTAACTCATCCGAGCCAATGATGCCATCTTCGTCGCTGTCCAACTTTCTAGCTTCCGCAACGTCGTTGATGCCGTCATTATCCGAATCCAAATCGTGCCAATCGGGTACCCCGTCCAAATCTGTATCAACTAGCGAAGGAATAGCTACGCCCGTTTTTTCGGGGTCAATAATGGGTACCAAACCATTTTTGTTCACCAAAGGAACAGCGCCATTTTCATCGTCAATTCGACCGTCATTATTACTATCATACTGACCAAAAAGCGTCTCGGCCACATCGTGAATCCCATCATTATCCGAATCTAAATCGTCGTGGTCGGGAACGCCGTCACCGTCCGAATCCAATCGGTCGTAGTTTTCAAAAGCCGTAAATTCGTTAGGCTCCGAAGCTAAAGCGTTGAACAAACCATTTTGACCAAAAAAAGAAGCGTCGCCGTCGATAACGCCGTCGCCGTTAGCATCCATTTGTGCGTGACCCGCTTCTACCAAGTCGGTAATGCCATCGTTGTCCGAATCTAAATCTAGGTGGTCGGGGATGCCGTCGCCATCCGTGTCGTAGCGAGCATTCAGCACATCACAAATGCCGTCTTTATTGGCATCCTGACAATCGTTATTAATACTCGGGTCGGAATTATCGGCGTAATTGGGAATGTTGTCGTTATCGGCATCCCCACTCGGATTAACACCGCCCGGTAGGCACACATAATCACCTTCGGGATTGCAGTATTCCGAAAAATCGGTAATGCCGTCGTTATCGTCGTCCAAATCCACAAAATCGGGAACGCCGTCACCGTCCGTATCAACAACAGGTTGACTACAGTCGCCAATAATATCAATCACAAAACGACCGTTTTCGGAGGCGGGATATTCGATGTACGTCCAGTAGTCCAGTAGGCGATTATTACCAAATTTGTCGCTGTACGTAAACGGTTCGGTGGTTACTTGGGCGTTACCCGATGTCCCATTTCCACTGACGGGGCCACCAATGGCCGAGTGGTCATAATAATATTCGTTGGAAGGACTTTCGAAACCATTGAGTCGCGTAAATTGCACGCCACCGGGATTATTCTCAACGTCCAACATCATGATGTGAATTTCACCCGCCCGAAATTCTATTTTGTAGTTAATCGTGAAATTGATAGCGGCAGAAATCGCAGTTCCTTCCCCATTTTTTCCATCCCAATACAGCGTATTTTTACCCGCTTCAACCCGCTGAAAATAGGTCCTATCCGCCGCATCGTCGAATTGACCATTGTTATTAAAATCCAACGAAATTTTGGCGGTTCCGCTAACGTTCGCCGTAAAATTGATATTGGCGCCCGTTCCTACTTCAACGGTAGTAGCTTCTTTACAAAGGCTATTATTGTCTTTAATTCCTTGAAAACCAATTTGCTGAAAATCGGGCGTCACTTCCTCCAAATCCCTGTACAACCAAGTAGTATGCGTGTTGAAGGTCAGCATATCTGTCACTAAAGCCGTGGCGGGCATATTAGCATCAGGTGGATTGAAAAAGATTTTGTTATTAATGACCGAGGGTAAATCCTCCGCTTGGGGTTCGTACAAATATTTGTTCCCGCTCGTCCATTCTAACGGTAATCCCGACCGATTGTAGTCTGATTGTTCTAAAGACTGGTAACAGGGCAAACCTTCGGGCGTAATGAGTCCCGCCGAGTTGGAGAAAATAGGGAAACCCCACGGGTCGGTGTCCATGAAGTCGATTTTGTATTGAAATCCATCTTTAGTCAGAATATAAAAAGAAGGGGAGGTAGTGATGTCGTTGCCATTTTGAATGGAAATATATTCGTTGGAGTAAACTCGACCTTCTACGGGTGTTCCGCCCCTATTGACTGCTGCGTTTTGAGATACCGTAATGTCCCAAGCTAGGACCACCCGTTGTTCAACGGATTGGTCGTTTCGATTCCAAGGAGCGTCGTTCAATAAATTCTCGAAGGGCATTTGGCTATACGTTGGATATTCTAAGCGAACAGTCCAAATACCTGCCTGTCCCGTTCCAACGTTGATGGTTGCAGGAATATAGCCATTACCATTGACCGTCCCACCACCCGTTGGCCCCGCCATTTCTTCAACACTATTATTAATGGTTCCCAATCCATCCGAACCATTGAAGACAAAATGTAGCGTTCCATCGGGTCGGTAAACGGCCATAAAACCGCCCGATATACCGACGTGACTGGCACCGAGGTTGATGGTTTCCCCTTCGGCCGCATAGACTTTCAATTGCTGGCGTTGTTCGGCGTTGAAAAATAGTCGATAGCCCGGATAGTCCCGAAAATCCTTCGACCCTTCTGAGTAGGCCAATAAGCTACTCAGTAAGCAGCTTACTAAAAGGATATAGCGATAGACGGTCGGTCTAGGGAACAATCGTTGCATAGATGTGTAGATTGATTTTTTCTCAGCAATGGATGGGCCTTAGGAATAAGCCCGTTCGCTTTTTTCTTTTTGGTAAGTTCGTGTAAGAAGTGTAAGGAAGAAACTATATTAACATAAAACAAATATGATACCAAAGAGTAGGTTTTCCACTTATAGCAGTAGTGCCTTCAAACAAGGAGGGGTGTGTTTCGTTTTAGAGAAGATTGGTACTTTATAAGCACTTAACTCCTATTTTTTACCATAAAGTGCATATAGCTCATAAAGTTTATAAAGCTTTTTCGAGCGCTACTTTCACTAAAAGTAGCTAGAACTTAGAACAAGCTACGCTCGAAAAAAACTCCATGCGCTTTGTGGACTCCATTTCTTTGTGGTAAAAAAATGAACACTGAATAGTTACTAAAATTCTAAAAAACATGGACGAAACTGCACCTAATGACGAACAGCTCTCCAAAAAGAAAGGTAACAAAATGGTCGATAAAGCGACCGAGACTTATAAATGGTGGAATAATCTAGCGACATTGAATCCACAGGATTCCATAGGCTTGACCATTGCTAAAATTGGAATTCGGGTTTTGGGCGTTATTGTGCTGATTGCGCTGTCGCCGATTGCGATTGTAGCGATAATTATTGGTTTTTTGACGGTGCTATAAAAAGGAGATTATGTGGATTGCGTACAACAAAACTTGGTTACTTTGCGTCGTGCTGTTCGGATTACATCAATTTAGTCAGTACTACTTAGGCTGGTCTGTTCCATTTTTAGATAATTATCTCGACCCTTTTTTGGGTATTCCCTGTCTTTTAGGGTTAGTTCTACAAGAGCGACGTTTTTTGTTAGACCGCTATATTGATAAACGGCAAGCGGCCGCCTACTGCTTTTCGGCTTTAGATGTAGTCGTGATAACCTTTATTTTAGCAGTATTATTTGAAGAGGGGTTTCCCCGTTGGTCGGATAATTTTACGAGGGACAACTGGGACTACGTTGCCTACTTTTTAGGAGCGGGGTTATTCTATTTTTTGGTGAATATACCACAGCAAAAAGCCCCAAAGTAATTGAGTACTTTGAGGCTTTTACCTATATATTTTAGCTAGTTCGATTAAGCGCTAGCTTCCTCTTTCGGCTTTTTACCAACAGATAAAATATCGTCATCCACTAAGATACGACCGCAGTGTTCGCAGGCGATAATCTTCTTTCGGTTACCAATTTCCATTTGCAATTGTGGTGGAATTTTATTGAAACAACCCCCACAAGAGTTTCTAGAAACGGTAACGACTGCTAATCTATTTCGGTAACTAGCCCGCACTCGGTCGTAGGCTTTTAGCAATCGGTCATCCACTTTCTTACGAATTCTTTCGGATTTTCGAAGCAGTTTTTCTTCTTCCTTCTCCGTCTTTTCTTGGATTTTTTCCAATTCGACCTTTTTGATTTCCAAGTCTTTCTCTTTGCCTTCGAACCGTGCTTCGGCCGCTTTTAACGTCTCTTCCTTTGCTTCTAAGCCCTTCTTTGCATCCCGAATTTTTTTCTCGGACAATTGGATTTCCAGCTTTTGCAATTCCAATTCCTTGGACAAAGCATCATATTCCCGATTGTTCTTTACGTTGTCCATTTGGCGGTTATATCGCTCAATCAATGCCTCGGACTCTTTGATGTTAGCTTCGTGCTTGCTGATATCGTAGTTTACGTTGTCGATGTCTTTTTTCAAGCGGTTGACCCTAGTGCCCAATCCAGCAATTTCGTCTTCCAAGTCTTTTACTTCCATCGGCAACTCCCCTTTCAATACTTCGATACCACCAATGTCCGAATCGACTAACTGTAATTCGTATAGTTGTTTTAGCTTTTCTGCTACCGTTAATTCCTTTGCCATATTTTATATAAAGTTTAGTATTTAGTTTGAGAGGTCAGAGGTCAGACCGTTCTAGTAAACTAGAACTGTCAGAAGTCAGATTTAGTCTAAAGGTGGGTGATACTTTGAAAGTATCACCCACCTTCACTAATCTTTCATTCAATCGCCTTTCAATCTACAAAAAACTGATAATCAGATAGCTAGACATACATCTAACAATAATAACTAACAGGGTTTGTATTTACTTCTGTGCAATGAGCCGCAAAATTACTAAATTTTTGGCTTAAAACCTCACATAAGAGGTTAATAGTGAACTGCTCGCTTTCGTAGTGTCCAATATCAGCAATCATAATGCGGCCGTCTGCGTCAAAAAACTCGTGGTATTTGTAGTCCGCCGTAATAAAAACGTCCGCTTTTTGGCCAATAGCATTGCGCAATAGGAAACCACCAGCACCACCACAGAAGGCAATTGTTTGGATGTTATCTTTCAAAATAGCCGTGTGCTTGATACAACTCACTCGCATTCGTTCTTTCAAGTACGCTAAGAATTTTTTCGTTTTCATCGCCTTGGGTAATTGACCAATCATCCCCGAACCGATTTGACTGTTCGAGTTTTCAACGGTTGTCAAATGGTAGGTCAACGCTTCTTGACGTTCAAAATCATGCAAAATTCGCTGTACTTTTCCTTGCAGATGAACGGGAAATAACGCTTCGAATTTTACTCGCCCTGCTCCTTTTCCCGCAGTCGTTCCTACTCCTAAAGAAGCGTAACTGACCTGAGATTGTCCATTAACGTCTCCCACTCCAATATCAAATAATTGGCTCCGCAACTGACTAATCGTTGCTTCTTCTCCGAAAGCGGCAACTCTCTTTAAGTTTTTCTTGGGGGCTAAAATGCGGGTATTTTCTAAACCTAACGTCTCGGCAATTCGAGTGTTTACACCTTGGTACAACATATTGTCCAAATTGGTGTGAATGGCGTAAATCGCAATGTCATTCTTAATGGCCTTGATGATGGTTCTTTCCACGTAGTTGCTCCCGTTAAAGCGTTTCAATCCTTTGAATACGATTGGGTGATGTGCTACCACCAACTTACAATTCATTTGAATCGCTTCTTCAATCACGGCTTCTGTACTATCCAAACAGCAGAGTACGCCCGTTATCTCCGTGCTTCGATTACCAACGATTAGCCCCGCATTATCGTAGCTTTCTTGATAAACGGGCGGGGCGATGGATTCTAAAAACTGTATGACCTCGTTGATGCTCATTATCTTTTGTTTTGAAGTTCGCAGTTTTTGTGTCTGAGTTGGGTGGGTAATCGCGTTCTACTTTTTTAAATGGTTGTGATGGCTAAGAGTATGTTTAAAAGTATTATTGTGCTGACTTGAAAAATCCGTAGTTATCTACTGAAATCAGTCTGATGGTTAGATGGCTTGATGGTCAACGTAACGTAAAAACCATCAAGCCATCTAACCATCAGACCATCAAAAATTTTCTTAAAAGTTGCAAGTCACTGATTTTAAAATAGTTGAAAATTGAAACATACTATAAATTGCTGTATGATTGTATAAAATGGTCAACATCTAGAACAGCAGCAATAAAACAATATAGCAATATAACCATTTTAGAATACGATACTCTAAAAAATCTACTAATCTACAACGCAGTTCACTTATATTGCTCCATAAATTTCACTAAATCACTTTTGCGAAAAGCCACTAAAATCCACGTCAACAAGACCACCGTGACAATAGTGATACCGCTAAAAAAGAAATGTAGAAATTGAAAAAAATTAATATCGTTTTCATTATATGCTAAATCTCTTACCCCCGATTTACTGACCATGTATAGTCCTTTGAAGTGGATAATTAAATAGGAAAAACCCAAAATCAAAAGACTTCCTAACACAAAAGCAATCGCTTTGTTTTTCCAAGAACCAGGCGAAAACAAAAGTAGGCACAAAAAGAAAATCAAAGGCGCTACGAAGGTTTCATCTACCGTAATGTTAAAGCCCAAGTAATCGTAAGAAGCCCGGCTATTGGTCCGCCTCGCTTCTTCCATAATGGCCGTCAGTGTTCGCTTAGATTGAAAAAGTACGCTGATGTTGTTATAATTCAAATCCGTCGTTGGTCCCTTCGGTTTGGCCTTAAAGTAAGTATCTTCAAAGTCATTATTTAACGCAGTAATCGCAAAATTTTCAAAAAATGGATATATTACTTTTTGGAAACTCCCATTCAACGAGAGTACCGATAAGGTCGCAAACGATAAGAAAAAAGGTAAAAAATAGCGAAGGAGGATGCGTTTTAAATTCATTAGTTCTATACTGGCTTTATTTGGTCTTTCTTATAATTCTTCAAGGCCCAATCCGCCCATATCAACATTAACAAGATGGTAATAATGGAATAAAGGTACAAACCACCTTGGATGTGCATAAAGTCGAAGGCTTCAGGCCAGTATTTCTGGGTCAAAAACAGTCCCGCAATTCTAAAAATATTTAAAAACGAAAGCACTAAAAAGCCAACTAGTAATCCTGGCCACTTGAATTTAAAAGGGATTGGGAATACTAGAATAGCGGCTAAAAACAAAGCCGTTGCCTCCAGTCCATCGCAGCCTCCTGCAATTCTAACCGTTGCGCCCGCTCCCGAAATCACTTCGTCGGCAACGCTGACCGAATGTCCAAACAAATTGAGCAATGCACCCCCTGCCGCTGCTTGTGCCGCTAGAATCGGCGCTTTGATAATGGACTCAAACCAAGGGGAATAATACAACACATAGAAAACGATGATGCAAAGCGCAAAGCCCGCCATGAATTTGAAAACGGGCGATTTTTCCTGCCAGTAGGTTTGGAAGAGTTGCTTTAGTTTCGATTGCTCTGTTGTCTTTTTTTTGCGCTTATTTGGTTGCTTGCGAGGTTGTTTTTTTGCCATGTGGAGTTTACGATTAGACGTGTACAAAGCCTTGATGATGCTTATTTTTCGACGCTGAGATACGCTGCCTCGGTTATGTTTTTTGTTATGTTTTCTTCTCTAGCGTGTCTAAGTCGAATATTTAAGTTAGAATAAAAGAGGGGAACTTCGTACAGTTATTGTTTGTGATTATAAATTGTCGGTTTAAAATAAGTATTCTGATTTACGTTTTATGTTTACGAAAAACAAAATCAAATGTTAATCAATTCGCATACCTATTTCCCCAACGTCCGAGAAATATCTGTATTCTTTGCTTGGAAAGCGGGAATAATTGCCGCTATCAGGCCAATCCCTAAGGCTCCAAAAAGTAGATATAACTCTTGTTTTAAGAATAACAGCCCCGAAAAAGAATAGCGGTAAGCATCGGACATATAGTTCGCCAAAATTTCCATGCTGATATGACTAAGCGCAATACCAATGAGATACCCCAAAACGGCTAAAATGAGGCCTTCCAAGATAATTAAGACGAATAATTTGGCAGGAGAGGCGCCCATCACCCGCATTAGCGCCAATTCGTACTTGCGTTCTCGCAAAGAGGAAAACAAGGAAATAAAAATACTCAAACCAGAGACAAAAACAATAACGTAAGCCAACATTTGCAAAGCATCCGTTCCCGTACCAAGCATGGAGTACAAACGATTGATTTCGAAGGCGGGAGTGGCCGCTTGCATATCAGTGTTCTCGTTGATATTTCGCTGCATATTGAGCGTTCGGTAGTTGTTGTTCTTGAATTTGATAAGCAAAGACGTGACACTTTGGTCTTCGGCTGCAATAAGACGGGTAGTTCCAGAAAGATAGGAATCCGTTGTCTCCTTATCGTGGTCATGTCCTACGTGGTCACCGTCGTCATGTCCCTCGTGGTCGCTGTGGTCGTGGTTTTCTCCTTCCTCATGGTCGTGGGAATCATGTACTTTCCAGATACTTTGGGTATTGGTTAAGATGAGTTGGTCTAGGACCGAGCCCGTTGGTTCAAAAATACCCGTTACCTTTAAAGGAGCAGCATCTCGATGTTCTAAGTTGTCATCAATCACAAATCCGTGCGAACTGTAAAATTCATCGCCCAATCCTAAAGATAATTTATCCGCTACCGTCGCTCCGATGGTCACTTCCATGTCTTCGTTCCACAAGTTTCCGCTACCCAATTTGCCACCATATAAATCGGGTAAATCGTGGGTCGTCCCTACGATTCGATACCCTTTGTGGCTATCGCCCATGGATAGCGGAATGGCTTTTTCTATCAATGGATGCTTGGGATTCATCAACGCTTTAGCGCTTTTTATTGGAATATTTCCCGTCGGCGAGTCGATGTGGTACATACTGGACAAAATCAGTTGCAACGGGCTTCCTTTGGCCCCGACCACCAGATTGATACCTGCTAGGTTTTTGTCAAATTGCTCTTGCAACTGCTTGTTTAATAGCAATAATAAGGAAATCAGTCCTACGCCCAAAGCGAATAGCACTAAGCTAAGGGTCATGGATAACGGCTTGTCGATAAGATTTTTCCAACTGAGTTTTAGTGGATTCATGGACGGTTGAAATGTAAAATTGAAAATTTCAAATTCAAAATCCTAAAGTAACAATATTTACAGTAAGACCCACATTATCAAGACTCGTTCTTTTTGTTTTTGTTTTTCAATTTCTCGGCATTCATTCTCTTTTGACAGTTCCGACGCTTTTTGTAAAAATCGCAACTAATTCATTACATTCCTGTAAAGTTACTTTTACAATTCTTCCTTCTACTAGTGGTTTTCTGTCAATAATCTTTAAACAGATTTGCGACTCTCTCAATTCTTTTAAACAAAGTTTCATTTTATGAACAAAATCAGCATCTGATTCTGCGGCTTGGGCTTCTCCATAGTATTAGTGCGAGAGAAGAACCTGAGCGTAGTAGCTGTCCGCCAAAATGCTTTCCAACATAATTTTGAGGAAGATTCTCTACAAGGTTTATTACGAGTAACGTAAAATTAATAAGCCTTTCTTCTAAATCATACTTGCTTTTAGGGTTGTGTAGGTTTTCCATAGTTTTGATTTTTCTTAAATAGAAGAAGTTACATATTTTTGAATTTTGAATTTTAGATTTCTCAGATTTCTATTCTCTTCTCAAACCGCTCCTTCAACCGTCCATCGTGCGTCACCACCAACAGCGTTGCCCCAACCGCCGCCGCTTGTTCTTCCAACAATTGAATCACTTCTTCGCAATTATCATCATCGAGCGCCGAGGTGGGTTCATCGGCCAGAATAACCTCGGGTTGGTTGACTAAGGCACGGGCAATAGCGACTCGTTGCTGTTCGCCTTGGCTCAATTCATTCGTTTTGGCGTGGAGTTTATGACCGACATTGAGGCGTTGGAGCAATTCGGAAATGCGTTTTTTGTTAACGGGTACGCCTGCCAATTGCTGTGCCAATTCTAAATTTTCGGAAACCGTTAAAGACTTTACAAAATGGGCTTGTTGAAAAATGATACCAATGTGCTTTCCTCGAAATTGGTCCAACTTGGCTTTGGAAAGTTGATTAAGTGGTGTATCCCCTACTTTGACCGTTCCCTCGGTAGGAGAAAGAAGCCCACCCAATAGGTGCAACAAAGTAGTTTTTCCACTACCCGACTGCCCTAAGAGCAGCCATTGCTCCCCTTTTTGACAAGTAAAATCGGGAAACTGAAGCAGTTGGTCCCCCGTGTAGGAAAATTGTAATTGATTGGTTTGTAGCATAACCGTCATTTTCTAGAAACTACAATAGTTAATATTTTTTAGGATACCTTAGACATGGTAAAATCGTGATTTTGGAAAAAAGAAATAAGTTAAAATAGAAATATTTCTATCGTGTTTCTAGCTATTTCTGTAACTACTTACCACGCTTTATCGAAAACGCCAAAACAGCAGAAAATAGTCAATACTACCGCTCGAAAAGAACTTTATGGACTTTATGAGCTATATGGACTTTATGGTAAAAAGAGTGCTAAGTAGTTATTTATTTTTATGTATTTCAAAAGAACAAAAATCACTTTTTTAGGCGGTTTCTAGTATAGATTGTAAAGATAGGACTTGTGGCGTTGAAAAACGATGGGGGACAAAAAAGAAAGGCCAACTCCTTTGAGTTGACCTTCTTAAAAACTTTCAGTCGGATTAGTATGAAAATTCTTACTGCGTGATTTCTTGCAGTTGTTTTATTAATCGGTTAGTGATTTTATAACTGTTTATTGAATCATTAAGTTTAATTAAATATCCACTATTTTAACCGTTTTTTCAACTAAATTCTATGAATGAGTACTTTTAGTAGATAAATGGCTAGTTGTCGTATAGTCTTATCGCAGGCGAAGGCTTCCGTGATTCATTCTCGCTCGAATGGTTCCTTGATTGCCACTACCGTCGCGCTTTCCACGAATTTCGTGCGAATGATTTTTATCCTTTTCGTAAGAAATATCTAAGTCATCTGGGTAGCGAATACCTCCATGATTAGAATAAGCATCAAAGGCGTAGTTAGCGGCTTGGTCCACTCGAATTTTGAAACCAGCGTGGTTGCCCGATAGAATAACTTCTTCGAAACCCTTTTCCAAATAGTCGATAGTTGCACCGCCATGAGACAAATCAAAATCAACGAATCGAGCCAATTTGCTAATTTCGTAAGTGGTGTGCTGCGATTCAGCGTAAACGGCGTTGGCAGCGTCGATTTCAAAATGGTCGTGTCGGCTATCCAGACGCAATTCGTCGATATCGCCGATTTCAAAGCGGGTGTGCCGAGAGTCTAATCGAATCTTGCGAGCATCGCCAATATCCACTTTACAATGCGCCGTTTCCAAGTCGATGTTGCCAATTCTTTGGAAACGTAAATTACTGTGCTGGATATCGCCATCGAGCGCCTTAGCGGAAGTAATCGTACCGTTTCCGTGAGCCATGTCAATTTCTAAGTTCCCTTCAAATCCATCGGCAGTCACGTTGCCGTGGGCAATGTCCAATTCGGCATCGCCCATCATCTCACTAATATAAGTATTACCGTGTCGATTTTTCAGATTAAGTTCCACCGTTTTGGGAACAAAAACTTCGAAATTGATGGAAAAGTCCGCACTATTATTATTCCAACCGCCCCACCAACTACTTTTGTTGGATTCGATTTCAGTGACGGCTTTTACGTAATCCGTACCATTGGCAAAATCAATGTCGATGCGGTCAAAAATATCTTGTGCTCTGCTTTCCGAGTCGGCTCGAACGACGATGGTGACACCAATTTTCGCTCTGTTTTTATCCCAAGTATTGATTTCAATTTTCCCAAACTGATTGGAAATACCCAGTTCTCCGTTTTTGCTTATCGCAAAATCTTTCTTGATGGTCTTGGTAAATTCTTCTCGCCCATCGGCGTAGGTGGCAGTGCTCACCAGCCCCACTAGGGCCAGCAGTAGCAGGTTTTTATATATCCACGGTTTCATTCTGATTACTGTTTTTTTGATTACTTGATTGAATACTTTCTAATACTTTTTCTAAAATGGCCACTTTAGTTTTATAAAGGTCGATGATGTCATTTATCACCGCTTCTTCCTTGCTTTTGGGAACAACGGATAGTTCCTTTTGCAAATCCGTCATCCATTGGTCTAACTCCGCTAAATCTGCTTTGATTTCGGGAGCCGTTGCTTTGTAACTCGCCAATCGAGCTAACTTATTCTGCACTTCTTTATCGTAATAGGCTTCTACTTCGGCGTATTCGGGGGAAATATCGCTTAATGAAACGGCTTCTTTAGCATCAGAAGTTAGGGAAAGACCAATGCCAATGCCAAAACCAATCAATAAGGTCACCGCCGCCGCCATACTCATGAATCGTCGAATAGAAAAGCGTTTGGCTACGGGCGCTTGTACCGCCTCCACTTGCGGAAGTTGTTTGTCGAGCGCAGCCCACACCTTTAGGCTGGGAACTGCCGTATCGAAATCTTCTCGATTGTCTCGTATAAATTGTTCGAGATTATCCATTTTCATCGCTTTTTGTTTTTTGATTACTTGTTGTTTCTTGTTTTTGGTTTAAGGTTGATTTTTTGATTTCTTAGTTTTTCGGAACGGCGAACATTTCGCTTGATTTTATAGCACGGATTTAGATGTTGACGTTTTTTCTTGATTGTTAGTTTGTCGTTTTCTACCTCTTTGCCTTTCTGCCCCTCAACCTTTCCACCTTATTCTCTCATTCCCCTATCCCCTTATCACCTTTTTTAGACGTTGACGTTTTCCTTGTAATCTAATCTAGCATCTAGAAACCAGCATCCAGTACCTAGCATCCAGCCGCCAAAATCGTCTTCAGTTTCTTCTTCGCCCGACTGTACTGCGACTTCGAAGTCGCTTCCGACACTTTGAGAATTTCACCAATTTCTTTGTGGTCATAGCCCTCGAAAAGATAGAGCGTGAATACAACTCGATAGCCTTCTGGTAATAAATGAACTGCTTTGTTGATTTGTTCAACGGATAGTTGAGCTTCGGGAATATTCGAATCGTTGGTGTCGATGACGCTACTGTGGTTGTCATTCAACTCTTCGATGTGTAAGCGTCTTTTTTTCAGAAAATTGATACAGTTATTAATCACAATTCGCTTAATCCACGCGCCGATAGCCGATTGGTGTTGAAACGTATGCAATTTGGTGAACACATCCACAAAAGAATTTTGCAGCATATCTTCGGCATCCATTTCATCTTTCAACATGCGCAGACAAATATTGTACATCGCTTTCGAGTACAAACGGTATAGTTCGAACTGGGCTTGGCGGCTTCCTCGCCTACAGTCGTCAATGATGTCCTGATGCGTCGCTGCGTAATTCAAAGGGTCAGGTGTTTTGCTTTGTTTCAAATTATTGGTACGAGTAGGGTATTTAGTATGCACCAATCTCACGTTGGGCGACTCCTCACGGCTAACGGCTGGTGGCATACTTCCTAGGCTCATACTAAGTGAAATCTAAAATTTAAAATGCAAAATTTAAAATCTAAAAGTACTGAAAATCAGTAATTTACATTTTAAAATGATACAAATTAATTTTTATGTTTTACTAAACTAATTTGAAATCCGGGTTTTTTCTCAAAAAGAGCGTTTTAAAAAGCAAGGTGTTCTAGAATTGCTTTAT
>JBCCQK010000071.1:0-22484 GCA_039024375.1 Bacteroidota bacterium | reverse complement strand
TTAGCTTTTTTTCAATAAAAACCTAATGCAATAATGAAACGATATAGCTCGTATAGGTTCTCTCTAGCCCTCCACCAACTGGGAATAAGCCTCTTTTTGCTATTTCTTACCAGCAACCTACTTGCCCAATCCCGTACCTATCGGCAATACGCCACCCAAGCCGTAGAAGTCCGCTTGTTGGCGAACAACGAGGCGCTGCAACGGCAAAAAATGGAGATAGAACGGTTTATCCACCAACAAACAATAGTGGGGGAGTTGCCAAATATTACCATTCCCGTAGTTTTTCACATTGTCCACCACGAAGCGGTGCCTTCTATTTCTATTTCGGACGTTTTGGAATAAAAAAAATCATATTATTCAATATGTGACCACCCAACGATTAATTCAAATTGCTAGCCCCACCAAAACGGTCAATTTTATTGGCTACGTAGCCAGAGAAGATTTGGTCGGGACGAGTTTTCGACTAGAAGCCATCCAATGCCAATCGGGTACGTTTTGCAAGCGGTTCAATTTTAGCTACGACTACTTTTTTGACTACCTCAACCACGCCAATGATAATAACCACCTTTGGTTTAAGCGGTTGAAATTGCAGCAAGTGGCCGAAATATCTTGCGACGGTACGGAAAGTAAAAATGCGCACGTATTCGAGTACGCTGGCCCGAGCCAAAACGGGGTTTCCTACGTGGTCAATCGTCTGTCAAAAGCTACGGACGCTTGGGGATTTTACAATAACCAACACGGTAACGATTTGCTGGAAGTAAACGTACCCGCTACCACTATTCTCCATCCCAATACGGGAGTTCCCCAAGCGTACGGGTCGGCGCTGCGGGACTCGGACGAAAATTTTATGGATTACGGGGTACTCAACAAAATTACCTATCCTACGGGCGGACATACCGCCTTTACTTTTGAAGGAAATACCGCTCGCATCACTTCCCTAACCGACGATAAGGTCTATCAAATCAATAATTTGACCACTTGCGGTACGCCCGGCGTGGCTTGCTGCGGCCCTTTAGCTACGACGCAGCTACAACCCATTTCGATAAATACTAGTGCAAAATTTGATATAGAATTGGTGGCTAATACCGCTCCGCTCGGTCTGCCCAACGGCTGTACGGATTATAACGCTTCGGCCACCGTGCAGGCACTGGACGATATGGGCTTCGTGGTGGGCGAATTTGGCTTGACGCTAAATTATCAAACCGAGCAGTTGGAATTTAAACAAGAAAATGGACTTCCCCTCACGGCCATCGGCAATTTCACCAACGGCCAGTCCATTACGTTTAAACTGAAATCTAATAACGGCAAAGCGACTTTTCGGCTCTACACCCAAGGGACGGAGGTCAATACCGAAGTGGTCGGCGGCCTGCGTATCCAAGAAATTCGGCACCACGACGGGAGTGGGAATCCTACGAACGATATTGTCAAAACCTTCGATTACGACTTAGCCGACGGTTCGTTGACCAGTGGGCAGTTATTCTACATTCCGAATTACGGCTCTTCGATACAATTACAGGATAATGCGGTTTATTTTTACTACACCGCCGATGCACAAGTGCCATTGAGCGGTGCGGACGGGCGGCACGTGATGTATTCGAGAGTAGTGGAGCGCTTGAAAGACAACGGCAAAATTGTGCACGAGTTTTTTGTGGACCCCGAACCGTCCTGCCAAGAGATTCAAGTGGCCGAAGTATCGGATGCGGGTCTATCGCTCAGTTATCAAACGAGCGTTTTGGCGGGTTTGCAATCGACCCAATTGTACAAATCGCAACACGGTAAACTGCGCCGTAAAGTGACCTAAAACGAAGCGGGAGAGGAAATTGCCTGTACGGAAAACCGAGCCTTACCCGCCAGCTACACCTATTTGTCGGGATTGGCCATCAAGGTGAAGCCTTACAACTGTCCCGCCACGATAGACGGCCACGCCTACGCCTATCTGGTATGCAATCCACGCACGGGGGCTTATTTGGTCGATTCCGTGGCCCGCACGGTGGACGGCGTAACGAGCATTTCCCGCTACGGCTACGACGAGCAGCGACGAGGTCACCTACCCGTCCGAGAAGAAATGACCAATTCGGACGGACAAACCTTTATTACCGAAACGGCCTATCCGTACCATTTTACCGATGCGGTGTATGATTCCTTGGTGCGCCAAAACCGCATTGCGCTACCCATTCGCACCCTGCAAAAAGTCAAAGAAAATGGCGGCTTCGTACAAACGGGCGGTCAGTTCAACCACTACGGCTTTTTTGACCCGACGAGTGGCCTACGAACCACCTTGGGCGGATCGCTCATCTATCCCTACTTTTTTGAAGACTTCGAAATGACTTGGGACGTTAACGGTACGGCTCAAGCCACGGGGCCAAATGCGGGATGGGATACCTTGGGGTACATTCCCAGCTACGACGTCACGGTTGGTAAATCCAATAGCATCCAATTGAAGGGCTGGGAATCGGAGGCCTACACGTGGAATCCGATTAATAAAAAAATAGCGACCAAAACGTACAAAGATTTTCAGTGGATTTATGACTACTATGCCAACACTTCTCTGCTCAAGGAAAGCATTGATATAGATGGCCAAGACACAGATTACAGCTACGATAAATTAATGCGTCTTCAGCAGATTATTGAGCGGGACGGGAATAAAATCACGGATATAGCCTACGGTTACAAAGGAGGAAACAACCTGCATAATTTTATCCACCAAACCACCACGTACCAACCCGAGGGATTTAATCTGAGCAGCCTTCGGGTCGTCGAAATCAAACAATACCTAGATGGTTTGGATCGATTGGAACAAACCAATCAAGTCAAACATTCGCCCGATGCGGCGAGTCCCAAAGATGTGATTACGGCGGTGGAATATGACAATCAAGGCAGAGTCCGAAAAACCTTCGAATCCTTTACCAGTAATTTGTCGGACGGGTCTTTTCAAGCCGTTCCCAACGGTACGCCGTTCACTTTGACGGAATACGAAGCGTCTTCGATGAATCGCCCCGTTCGAGTGACGCCGCCCGCTTGGTACCCAACGCATATTACAAGCCATTAATGACGGTCGATTTGCTCTGCAAGCTTTTTCTAATAGGCAACTTAGAGAGTTATTAATAGAAAAAGGAGTCTTTGAACACGTTTATCAGAATACGCCGACATCGCTGAAAAAAATAAGTGGAAAAGTTACTCGATTAATTGCTAAATTAAGGGTTCATAAGTTAGTTTTTAAAATTAGTCATAGCTGTAAGTATAAATTGACAAAACTGGGCTATCAAGTCTGTCATGCCATATTGAAATTTAAAAAAATGGAAGTACAGAACTTCTAAAATTGTCTAAAATAGACCATATAACCATGGCTATTGGAGCCGATTAGACGCAACCTTAAATAGGTAAGTCAAGCCTTACAAAGGCGAAATAACTAGGCTATTTGGAGCCGATGTTTTACAAAGTTTTTTGAATTTATTTTGGTAAAACAGCCAGCTATTCTCGCAATTAAGTTGGGATAAAATTTGACTTTAAAACCATTGTTTTATTGCTGGTTTTTTATTTTTACTGTATTTTAAAATCTTAAATTTTATTATTGATAATCAATAGATTACACATTTTTTATCTCAACTTTTTTCAAAAGTTTATCAAAAAAAACAAATTTTTACAAGGTTATAGTATAGAGCTCTCGGTCAATATGTAAATTACCGCTTTACGCTTAGCCATTCTGAAAAATACAGAATTGTCTATTTAGCTATTCCCATTGATGCTTGGGAAACCGATTTTCAACGAAAAAATATTATTTCAGTCGTAAAGGGGTTAAATGTCAAACTCATTATCTATAATATTGAAACAAAAGAAATCGAAAGATGGATACCGTAAAATTAAAAATTGAATTACACCAGAAAGTACTTAAATCCTACATTCAATCTCTAGCTAAAGAGAATAATGAAGCCCTTGGTAATACATCAACCTATCAAGCGATAACTGATTTAGAGGGTAATCATTTCCAATTGGTCGTAATGGGTTGGCATAAACATAAATTTCTTTACAACGTACTAATACACCTAAATATTAACTTTAAGACCGGAAACATTTGGGTACAGCAAAATAATACTGAAATACTTATTGACGAAGACTTAGAAAAGTTTGGCATTCCTAAGAGTCATTTTGTGCTAGGATTTAGACCTGCTATAATGCGTGAACATTCTAAGTACGCGGTTGCTTGACAGTTTTTAAATCGAAATAAGGAGAAAGGTAAGTTATTAGCGTAATTTTTTTTGCAACAATAGGCGCTATTGACTGCTCATTAGTTGTATTATCCAAAAAATGTTTTGTCACAAAAAATCAAAAGTGGAGCTCTTAAAAAACAAAAGAGCGAAGTGTTAAAAAACATTGCTTCGCTCTTATAAGAAATCACCCGACTGTTATATTATTGATTGTATATCTTCTATTTTTTGAAAAAGTATTTGTGTGTATTCTTCCTTTTTAAGACATTATTTTAAGCAAGAAGTCACATACTCTTTGTTGGCAATTCAAAGATAAGGCATTTTTAACAATTAGTTAAGTTTTTATTCAAAAAATTGAAAAAAAATTTAACATTTATCTATTTTTTTTGGAAAATAATCTAAATAAAAAATCGTTTCGTCGAAAACTATCAATGTTCCAACAGTTATTAATTCAAGGCTAACTCACTGCTAGTTAATTCATTAGCTAGTAGGACACACTCCAAATTTTTCTCCTCTTTTTCAAAAAATGTTATCAGCTAAATTTACTTAGACTTTTTATTTGCCCTGTCACATTAAAATTATTTCCTATGTTTTTTGGGTAGTTTTATATGCTGTTATCAAAAAAAGGCTTTTAATTAATAGAGAGGCTACTGAAAACAACTATCTCTTTGCAGTTCTTATCAAACATTTGACCTTATTTTAGAGGCACTACGGTGAAAAGTGTGGGTTGAGCACTCTCTATAAAGTTGGTACAACTCGGAGAGCTATGTTACAGTTGAGGTGAATAAGTAACATTAGTCGATTATCTTCTATTTTTTGTCTCTAAGCAATAGAATCTATTTACTATTTTTACTATTTTCATTCCCAAAAAAACCAAAACACTCTCTTATGTTACAAAAGTTATTCATCAGTGCTGGCGAAGATAGAACTTCTGTATTTAGTTTTTTAACCTGTCCGAACCCGCCCGACTGCCGCAGGCGGGCAGGTGCCTTTGGCGGTAAAGTTGAACCTTTTGGTCACGGGCTGAATACTCGTGACGAAAAAGTCTTTTTAAAAAGTGTAGTACTTACTTTTTTGTGGTTATATAAAAGCTTTTTTCTCCTTTTTTTATTGACCCCATTTTTATCTTATGGTCAACTTAGTAGCGTAAAAGTTGATTCATTGGGAACAAAGACGGAAAAAGCTTTGCCCGATTTTCATACTTCTACCACTATTTTTCAGAAAATACAGCAAGACAGTTTTTTTGAAATTATTTTACAAACCAATTTCGATTCTTTACTAAAAAATAAGCGAAATAGTATTGGAAGTTATCCTGGTAAAATTTCTCTAAAAAATAACAAAGGAGAAAGTATCAAACTCAAGGTGAAGGTAGAACCTCGAGGAAAAAGTCGTCGCAGGGTTTGTAGTATGCCCCCACTGAAAATTGATTTTCCTAAAAAAGACTTGGCAAAATTAGGCCTTTACCCCAGCTGTGATAAGCTGAAATTGGTAACCAATTGCAACGACACCGAAAATAGTGACCAAGTATTGCTGAAAGAGTACTGGATTTATCGGCTTTACAACGCCATTACTCCCGAGAGCTTCAAGGTTGCTTTGGTGAAAATCACTTATGTCAACTCCAATAATACGGACGAACGGATTGTTCGATACGGTTTCTTTATTGAAAATAATGAAGAGTTATCCAATCGATTAGATGGTGAAATCGTGAATCAATTTGGTGTACAAGCCGAGAATATCACCGAAAATTCCTACCATAATACGATACTATTCCAATATATGGTGGCCAATTTAGATTGGAGTGTTTTAATGAACCGTAATATTAAATACATCAAAAAAGAAGGTCAAGAAAAATTAATTGTTGTTCCGTACGACTTTGATTATTCTGGACTCGTAAAAGCGCCCCACGCTCGGTTAAATCCAGATTTTGGTCAGAAGCGTATCGAGGAACGCTTCCCGATGGGAACTTTCTCGAGCAAGCAGGCACTATACGAAACGGCTGACCGTTTTCTAAATCTGCAAAAAGAAGAATTACGTTGCTATTTGGCATGTCCAGTTCTGCAAAAATCGGTCAAAAAGAAAATGACTCGCTTTCTGAATGAGTTTTTCGCTATCTTGAAAGACCGACGGCAGTTAGAAACGTTATTTCTACCCACTAATTAATCGTTTGAAAGAAATGGAGGTAAGTGGTAATTTATTATTTTTTTTCAGCGCATTGGGAGCCTTCAACGGCTTACTAATGAGTCTCTATTTCTTTTTCTATGCCAAACCTAGGCATCCTTCCCATTATTTTTTAGGCGCTTTGCTATTAACCCTCAGCGTGAGAACAGGAAAGTCGGTTTTTTTCTATTTTTCCGACCATTTGGCGGGTTTTTACGTTCAATTTGGCCTCACTGCCTGTTTTTTCATCGGCCCTTCGCTCTATTTTTACCTAAAGGCCGCTACTACACCAGCGAACGAATTTCAATCCAAATGGAAATACCATGTAGCAATTTTACTTCCCCTTATTCTGTTGATAAGTTACTTTTTTCCGTACTGGGACAACCTATATATTTGGCGGAATTATATCATTAAATTTATCTACTATCAGTGGTTGTTGTATATCGTTGCTGCTGGTTTTATTATAGCCAAGGTCTATCGTCAATTTGCTGCACGTAAGGACAAAATGAACAGCGTCGAAATTTGGTTACTTAGCGTTTACTTGGGTACTTGTGTTGTTTGGATGAGTTACTATTTTTCGAGATACACTTCCTATATAACAGGCGCCCTCTCTTTCTCTTTTCTTTTCTACTTATTGATTCTTCTGCTCAATTTTAACAAAAAGAAAGATAGTATTCTCTTCAAAAAGGTAGTTCAAAAATATGGAGCTAAAAAAATCTCTTCCAAAGAGGCTCAACAACTTGCCCAACAATTGAAAGTGGTAATGGAGATGGAAGAACTTTTCAGAAATCCCAATTTAAAACTTCCCGATGTAGCCAAAGCATTGAACACCTTACCTCATCGAATTTCTCAATTCATTAATGATAATTTACAAAAGAGTTTTTCATTATGGGTGAACGAATATCGCGTGGAAGCCGCTAAGCAAATGCTCCTAAAAGATTCTCCCTTTACCCTCGAAGGAATTGGCTACGAGTGTGGTTTTAACTCCAAATCAACTTTTTATGCTACTTTTAAAAAGGTGGTCGGTACTACACCTGCGAAATTTAAGGCGAACGCAGCAAAGCCGATGTTATAGAAGACGGAAGTCAGACCGCCTGTATTGGTCAGATTTGAATTATGTCAACGTCAAAAGTCTGACTTCTAATAATGAAATCCGTACGGACAAGTTGGTCTTACTTCTGACATCTTGTTCCATTAATTATCTTTTTCTTTATCGGCCAACTGTTGTTGTAAAGTCAACAATTTTCGTTCGGCTTCTGCGATTTGCTCTTCCAAGTCCGATAGTTTGTTCTTGCCTTCTTTCAAGACCATTTCAGCAGCTTCCGTCTGCCGCTTGTAGTCATCTACTTTTTTGACTTCTTCGGCAATTTGAGCGGCCGTATCCTCTTTTACTTTCGTGATTTGTTGACGTGCTTGCTGTTTAGATTCGTAAATGGCTTCGGAACTTTCTTTTTCTACCTGCGCAACTTCCTCAAACGATTTTTTTCGGGCCGCTTCGGCTTCCTTTTGGTACAACAGGGTTTTAGCTTCCGTATCATTGCGGATTTCCGTTAATTCTTTTCTCGAATCAGCTTCTGCTTGCGCAATTTCCGCTTTCCATTCCTGCTGTTTCGCTTCATTTTCTGCCTTCAACAGTTCGATGGCTTCTGCTCCTTGCGCTTTGATGATGGCAATCTCATTGGCGGCTTCTTCCTGTGTCTTGGCAATTTGTTCGGCCGCATTCTTTCGAGCTTCCAAAACGGCCAAAGCGGAGGCTTCTTTTTCTTTCGCTGCGGTTAACTTAGCGGCTTTAATCTGTTGAGCCACTTCATTTTTAATTTTAGTCAGTTCATTCGACGCCTTTTCCCGTGCGGCGGCCAAATCACTAGCAATACGTTGTCGTTCGTTAGCCGATTTTTCTTGGGCTTCGTTTACTTTCTGCGCTTCGTTTTTCTGGATATTGGCTATGTTTTCGGCGGCTTTTCTTTTGGCTTCCGCTATTCTTTGAGCGGCAGCTTGATTCGCTTTCACCTCTTTCTCTTTGCTATTGGCAATCGCTTGTGCGGTTGCTTGTTGGATTTGGGATAATTCACTAGCGGCTCGCTCTTTCGCTTCGATAACTTGTTGGGCAGAGACGGTTTGTACCGACTTTTCTTTTTCTTTGGCCGCCGCAATTTTCTGAGCAGCTTCCGCTTTAATTTCTTGAATTTTTTGAGCCGCATTTTCTTGCGACAAGGCTACTTCTTGTGCGTATTGTTCCTTAGCTTTTGCCACTTTTTGATTCGCCATTTTGACCTCTTCGGCATTTTTGGATTGGAGCACTGCAATTTCCGCTTCGACTCTCTTTTGGGCATCTTCCATTTGTTTAGCGATGTCTTGCCGAACCGTCATTTCCTCAATTTTCACATCTGCAATGGCTTTTTGCAATTCTTTCTCTACTCGCTCCAATTCGACTTTAGCGCGCTCTTTGGCATCAGCCACTTGTTCGGCAATTTCTGCTTTTTCCGTTTCTGCCTTTTTCCTAGCCGCTGCCACTTTATTGGCCTCTTCGGCGTTGATGTCGGCGATAGTAGTGGTCGCTTTTTCTTTCGCTATGGCTACCTCTTGCGCCAATGCCGTTTTTTCGGAAGCCGCCTCTTTTTGAGCAGCTTCCACTTTGGCGTTTGCCTTTCCTTTTTCGGTGGCAACCTGCTCATTGAAATTGGCAATTTCTTGACTCGCTTTCTTTTTTGCGTCAGAAACCTGTATGGCGCTTGATTCTCTTATTTTAGCTACGTTTTCCTGAATATCGGCCATTTCGGTGGCCATTTTTTGCTTGACGAGCGCCAATTCCTCGGCGGCTTTTCGTTTAGCTTCGGCTATCTCAAAGGTAAACTTTTCTTTTTGCAATACCGAGTTTTCCCTCACTTGAGCGATTTTTTCGGCGGTCTCTTCTTGGATTTGGAGAATTTGCTCGGTAGCCGTTTTTTTGGTAGAAATTACTTCGTCGGCGGTTCGAGTACGCTCTTTTTTCGCATTTTCCCTGGCTTTTGCGACCATTTCGGCCGTTTCTTCTCGAATTTTTTTCAATTCGTTTTGAGAATTTTCCCGAGCGGAAGCAACTTCATCGGAGTACTCTAATTTGGCCAAGTCCAATTTTTCTCGAATGGCTTTTATCTCCGTTGTGGCTCGCTCCCGAGCTGCCGCTACTTCTTCGGCGGAGGTTAGCTTGATGCGGTTGATTTCTTCGGCTGAACGTTTTTTTGCTTTGGCAACGTCGGCGTTGATTTTTTCAATTTCGGAAGAGGCTCGCTTTTTAGCTTCTCCAACCGAGCCCGCAATTTCGGATTGGGACTTTTGAATCTCTTCGTCTCTGCTTTTTCTTGCTTGCAGTACTTCTTTTGCGTACTCCGATTTTTTATCTGATGCCTGTTGACGAGCCACGGCCACTTCTTCTTGCAAGGCACTTTTGATAACTGCTCCTCGCTTTTTCTCAGCGTCAATTTCTTCTTTAATTCGTCGTTTTGTTTCCACTAACTCTTTTTTTAATGCTGCTAATTCGGCATCATTTAATTCACTGATGTCCGCTATTCTTCGCCTAGCCGCCGTGGAACTACTAATTGGTTTTTCGTTAGTCGATGATTTTCTAGCGGACAAATCATTGCCCACTAATGGGACATCTTTGACTCCGCTCTCGTCTAAATTTTTTAAAAAACAAATAGCACTACGCATCAAATCGGCTTGGCGACTTTCGTTAATCGTCATTTTCCGCATTTGATTGCTCACATTATTTTTTATGTAAAAAAGTGGGTTAGTAGAAGTGGAAAACCATTTGATAGCGGACAAATCCAATTGCAGTACGTTTTGATAGATTGGGGTATCGCCCTGTTTCGAAGTTTTACTTGTCTGAATAAAACGATACGTTTTGCGATTTCTATTACCGTCCATGAAAATGATTTCATCGTTTTCATTAAAAATCACCCCTCCTTTAGACGACATCAACGCCGTTAGACCTTTTTCATCATTTTTCAATTCAATAGCATAACTATAGGAGCCACGGACTACCAAAGTAACTTGTTGTGTTCTAAGTAGTTGGGTGCCATTGATGGTTTTGTTATCGGCAATAATTCGACTACAATCTTGCGCTCGAACCGTCCAAGCAATAGAAAAAAGCAAAGGGTACAAGAAAAGATGAATGTATAATTTCTGCATATTTCTATTTTTTGTAAGTTATTAAAGAAGGATTTGATTGACTAGTGATTAGTAACTAGTGATTAGACCGTCAAAACGACTGCTTGAAAAAACTTTATACGCTGCATAGACTTTATGGTAAAAAATAGTGCTAAATAGTTCGCAAAAAATATATTTCCTATATAAAACCTATAAAAACAAATAAAGAAATAGTTAATAGCCCAATTTAGCAAATAAAATTGGTTATTAAAAATAAATTGAGTGTTTGAGGTTTAGCTTGAAGAACGACTAGAAGGGATTGATTCGTTTCTTTTTTAGGTATTTTAACCTATTGTGAGCGGCTGTAAGTCTTTTGTCTCGTGAGATTAGAGTAAAAATAAGAAAGAATTGAGGAAGTTCAAAGTTATTTTGAAAGGATTGTTTGATGGTCACCTTTCACTACATACAGTCCTTGAGGAACAAGTCACTAATCACTAGTCACTATTCTATCGTTTGGAAGCCAGCAAAAATAGGACGGCCATTCGAACGGCAACACCATTCTCCACTTGCTGCAAAATTACCGAATGGTCGGAATCAGCGACGGCACTAGTCAACTCAACCCCTCGATTAATGGGACCTGGGTGCATGATAACGATTTCTTTATCTAGTTCGTCGAGCATTGGCTTAGTGATACCAAAAAACTGGGCATATTCTCGAATGGAAGGAAAAAATTTAATGTCTTGGCGTTCTAGCTGAATCCGCAAAATATTGGCGACATCACACCATTTCAAGGTTTCTCGAACATCGTACGAAACCTCGACGCCTAACTTGTGGATGTATTTAGGAATTAAGGTAGGCGGGCCGCAAACTCGAACTTTGGCACCCAGCTTTTGTAAACAAAAAATATTACTCAGCGCTACCCTCGAATGTAGAATATCCCCAAAAATGGCAATCCGTTTTCCAGTCAAGTCTCCTAATTTTTCTCGCATCGAAAAAGCATCCAGAAGGGCTTGAGTGGGATGTTCGTGGGTGCCGTCACCCGCATTAACGATGTTGGCTTTGATGTGTTGGGACAGAAAAAAATGGGCACCGGGGGCGGGGTGTCGCATCACCACCATATCCACTTTCATGGATAAGATATTATTGACCGTATCTAATAAGGTTTCGCCTTTTTTGACCGAAGAGGAAGCCGCAGAAAAATTAACGACATCGGCCGAAAGCCTTTTTTCCGCTAATTCGAAAGAAATCCGGGTTCGGGTAGAGTTTTCAAAAAAAAGATTGGCAATGGTTACATCTCGAAGAGAAGGTACCTTTTTTATTGGTCGGCCTAGTACCTCTTTGAAATTGTCGGCCGTCTCGAAAATAAGATGAATATCGTCAGCCGTTAAGTATTTGATGCCTAGAATATGTTTGGTACTCAGTTCCGTAGCCATTGAATCTGCTTTTCAGTTGTCAGTTTCCTATGAGAAATGTAAAATTTAAAATTACAAACCCGCCAGACTGCTGTGCGGGTTGGTTCAAAATCTAAAAATACTGATAATGAAAAAATTAGAGTCTATAATTGTATGTTTTACTGCTTTCCTAATAATTTAATTTGGTCTTTTCCTTCAATTTCAGCCCATTCTACCTTGACGTAAGACTTATCAAAAGAATCGATGGTTAACCCCACATAGTCCGATTGGACAGGCAGATGTCGGTTGAATCGGCGGTCCACCATGACCATTAACTCTACGTTGGCAGGACGACCATAGTGTTGCAAAGCAGTCATCGCAGCGTGAACACTTCGGCCCGTGTAAAGTACATCATCCAATAGAACTACTCGCTTTTCTTCCAACAAAAATGCCATTTCCGTGGTGCTAGCTTTTAAAGGTTTTTGCCGGGTTCGAAAATCGTCCCGATAAAAAGTGATGTCCAGTTTACCGTATTCAATTTCAGAAAATCCGAGTATTTCTACCAGCCGTTGGTGAATCCGATTACCCATTAAAACGCCTCCTTCTTGAATACCAATCAAGCAGGTATTTTGAAAATCATCATATTTTTCAATGAGTTGATGGCACAACCGCTCAATCGTCAAGTCGAATCGTTCGGGAGTTAATATGATTTTTGAGTTTTCCATCGGGGCGAAATTAGGCAATGTCGTGGAAATATTGGAATAAAATGGATGGTTTCTGGTTCCTCGATGCTGGATTCTGGATGCTAGTTTCTAGGAACCAGTATCCAGAGACCAGCATACGAGTATCTATCCAACCATTTGGTCAACAGAAAAGTGAAAGCTACCTTCGATAGCAGCGTTCTCGTCTGAGTCGGCACCGTGAACGGCATTTTCACCGATGCTTGTAGCGTACAACGCTCGAATAGTACCCGGTTCTGCTTCGGCGGGATTAGTTGCTCCAATCAATTTTCGGAAGTCGGCAACTGCATTTTCTTTTTCTAAAATAGCGGCAACCACGGGGCCACTAGACATGAACTCCACCAACTCGCCGTAGAAAGGTCTTTCGGCGTGAACGGCGTAGAATTTACCGGCTACGCTAGGGGTAAGATGCGTCAATTTCATGGCAATGATTTTAAATCCTGCCTCGTTTATTTTTGCTAAGATAGCACCAATGTGTCCTGCTTTGACCGCATCGGGCTTAATCATGGTGAAAGTTCGGTTACCAGCCATAGGGATAAATTTTAATTCGTTAATAATTGATTATCAAAATATTGTTTTAAAAATTTATTCCAAAAAAGGGAGCGCCTGCTTATTCGGAAGTCCACTTTTTCAAAATCGCTGCAAAAGTAGGCTTTCTTAAAATAAGTTGCTCAAAACTGGACGAAAAGTTTGTTTTACATGTTATAACGCCGAACTATAAATAGCCCCATATTCAAAACCAATAAGCCAAATACAACCAATCCCCATTGACTGAACGTGGGAATAATCGTACAATCGCTGCTCGAACAGACGCTCACCGCAAAGGGAGGCAGCGTAGTCCCACCAACCGACACAGTAATATCGCCCGAAGCACCCGAAGCGTGGTAAAAATCGTAGGTCAGCAGACCCGTTGCGGGGATAATTCCTAAAACAGTGTTGTTGGGTATTTGCTGTAAATTAGCACCCAAAAAATTAGTATTTCCACTTGTAAGCGTCACCGTTTGACCCGCAAACCCTCTAACCGAAAGTACATCGTGAAAATGCGTAATTTGGCCATTTCTATCTTTTCTATTCAACGGGTCTTCGCAATTACACGGGTCCGAAATACTTGGTTGGGTCATTGTACAAGTGCCCAGTGTGAAAGTAGTCGTGTCTTTAGCACTATCGAAAAGACCACCGCTCTGAAGGCTGTTTTGCTCCACCAAAATGCCCATTGCATCGTAGAGATACTTGGTCACAATCGTACTCGCTTGGGTGCCAAGGGGTCGTTCGTCAATAGCCGTCGAACTAGCTAATCTATTACCAGCGTACGTAAAGGTTTCTGTTGTTTTGGTGGTATCTACGCTACTGCTAAATTGGAGAATACTCAAATTAGTAGTACTCAGCAATTGATTCCCCGCGTAAGTAAAAGTACGCTCGATGGTTGCGTCCACGAATCCTTCTTCAACCGTTAATCGCTCTTTAATCAACTGTCCCATCGAGTTGTACGTGTAGTGAAAAGTGAAAAGCCCGTCAATTGGACTCGGAGATTGACCTTTGATGCTAATGGTCTCTTTGATGAGACGGCCATTTTCATCGTACGTATTTTGAACGGTACTGATGAAATCGGGCAAACTTGTTCCTTTCTGTTGAAAAACCACTTCACTTGACAGCCATCGACCATTTTTATCATTGGTGTACGTAGTGGTACGAGTTACCCCATCGGAAGGGGAGAAAAAGAAAGCATTAGTAAATTCCACCGTAGTGGCTATTAAATGTCCCGAAGCATCGTATTGGTTAGTAGTTTTAGCGGTGTCCCGTTGTCCGCTGTTCGTTGAGCTATCTATTTTTACTGCACTTATCAGTTGCCCATTGTTATTAAAAACTTGCTGGGTCTCCAAGAAATATGAATCAATTGTCCCGCCGTCGTTGACCTCCAGTTTATTCTTACTGGTAGCAAAACAAAAAGCGGGTGCAGGATTTTGGACAGATTCATAGGCTTGTTCCAAAAACAAATCGGAAAAACCAAGAATACTGAGGTCTCTACCCGTGATGATATTCCAAAATAAATCGAGAAAACCAACTTGAAGATTCAACGTACAAGCTGGACTTATTGGGGCGTTGCTCTGGACGATTACACTTGCCTTGGCGGACCTGTAAAAATCGGGGGCCGTATATTTGACTTTAAAAATTGTCTCCTCTTGGGGTTGTAAAATGGATTTATCGGGCTGTTGCACAATCGAATATTCCGCCGAGCTGTTTGTCCCTAGCGAAAGGGGTAAAGAAAGCGTCAGCGGTGCATCCCCTTCGTTTTTTATTGACATAATGATATGGTCATCTTGCCCGTCAAAATAGTAATAATAGGTTGTATCGCAAGGGAAGAGAACGTCGTGATTATGGTTTTGGTGGTGGTCATGCCCATTTTTAGTGTGTGTCGCTTCCGTCCACCAAAGGGTCATATGGGGTGCTTGGGCGGATAGACTTTTCGTAAGGAAGTTCAGACAGATAAACAGGAGTAGATAAGGTAAATGGGTTTTGCCGTAGAAAAATTGCATAAATAGGGAGTTAAATGAAATGAGGGAAAACCGCCGAAATTGACAGGTAGCATTAATTAGAACATGAAATTTTACTTCGCTGAATAAAAAACAATGTTAAATTGAGCAAGAGTAAACCCAAAATGAATAATGCCCATTTTCCCATGGTAGGAATGACCACCTTTGAAACAGTTTTTACGGGCGATGCTTGATTCCCTCCTGTACCCGCTAGAATAGACCGAGTTGCCCCAGCAGGAATGGTCAAAATCCATTGAAAAGCACCTGTCCAATCTTCGGCCACAAAAGGCAGGCCCGTATTGTCCAAATCAGTCTTTTGGACATCTACTAACAAATCCAATAAGTCTGAATATTCTAAGACTTGGTAGGCACTTGCGTCCACACCAGCAAATTGACAAATATCCCCCGTTCCCAAGTCTTTTATCTCTATCAAATCCGTTCCTAACAGTCGGGCTTCATCCTCATCACTGGAGTCTCCTTTGTCCAAATCCATATACTGAAAAAAATTAAGACTTAACTCGCTACCTGTATTATTGGTAATCTGGGTAGTAATACTCAGACTAGCGGCGTTTCCTAGCCTATCTTTTACAACGGCCGTGATTGCTACATCAAAGTTCAGTCCATGTAGATTTGTCCATTTTAGTAGCGCCGTGTTTCCAACGAAAGATTCGGTATCGGGAGGAGACAGAGGGGTCTCTGCTGTTTGCTGATTGATGCGATACCAAAACCATAGTTGATAAGCTTGGTCAGTTCCAGAATTATCTAACTCCCAATCTATCTCTCCGTTATCTTCTGAGTCAGTATCGTCCGTTTCCTAGTACAGTTCAGACTGACCATCACGAATCGTACCATCGGCTAGCAAGCCAATCGTTGTTAGGCAGCAGCACGTAAATAGGAATAGCTGTTTCATGAAGGGATTTTGTTTGAAATGGTGAAAAAGGGTTGCGGCAACTTTCCGCCTTTACGATTTTCTCTATTGGCCATAATAGTAGTAAAAAGCTCGTGTTGAGTATTCGCTACAGCTAAAGGCAATAAGTCCGCTCTTGGAAAGTTATCCGCATTAACCCTTACAGAGATAGTTTATTGAAAGCTAAAGGACGCATCGCTCACTACGTACGGCCAGCCCTCCGAATCAAAAGCCAATTCCCTCGTTCCTAGCTTCGGTTTTCCACCGTCGTCGCCGTCGTAATAATGAAAAGATAAGCCAAGTTTGCCCTTCGTTTCGATGATGCCCGTGTGACCAGGACCGATATATTTGGTTTGTCCATTGAGTCCTGCTAGTACTTCTTTGCCCGCAAACTGACCGTCGTTATACTGGGTCATGAAACTTCTACCTTGGTCGTCCACGTAGGGGCCATACAAGTTTTGCGACCGACCGACTACGATGCGATATGTACTATTGACGCCACTACAGCAGCCCCCTAAATTCAAAAATAGGTAGTAGTAATCGCCGTAGTGAAAGCTAAAAGCCCCTTCGCCAAAAGTCGCAATTGGATGAATGGCTGGATGCCCACCGTCGGGATAATAACCGGGCGTATTGGCATCAAAACTCTCGATACGACCCGTCGATTCGTCCATATCGGCGATGCAAATGACGTTTTTATCTTCGGGGTCCCACGAACCGAAAGTCATATACATCTGCTCGTCCTTGTCTTGCCAAACGTTGGCATCCACTGCTCTCGGCCCACCTCGGTCAAAGGTGGTATCGTCCGAGTAGTAAACGGGTTGGGGTTCCATTGTCCAAGTTTGGTTCGGGTAGCTACCCGTCGCCGTTGCTCGATAGATGCCCGCAAACATGGCGGGTTCTTTGTTTTGACTCGCCGCCCAAGTTCGACCAGGATTATTATACAGGTGAAAGTAAACGGTATTGGCATCGTAAACGGAAGGGGCAACGGTTGCCAATTCGTTGTGCTCAATTTGTTCTTGACTATTGTAATCGTATTGCTCCATCCAAGGTACGTGGAAAGGCAGCATATTGGGGTCGGGCTGTCCAACGGGCCAATGAAAACTTGATACCCATTGGGGATTGGGAAGATTCATATCCAAATAGAACTGCTGCAATCGGTGCGAATAATTCGGATTGCTGGAAGAGAAAGTGGTGTAAACATTGGGCGCTATTTCTACAATTTCGGACACGTCGTGTCCTGCAAAGTTGGGCTCGGGAATGGTGACAATAGTTGGCATATCTTCCTCAAAATCTTCTTTTTCAACACAAATCCATTCGTCTAGGATGGCGTCTGCCCATCGTTGTGCCATTTTGGTGGCTCCCGCCTCGTTGGGATGAAAACCATCGCTAAATTCGCTATCCACAAAATCGCTGTTGATGTCCACCATAATGATAGGCGAAGTAGCCTCACACATCGTACTGGCTAAGTCGGATAGCTCAGTATTCCATTGATTCACCAAATCGTTGAATGGTGCAATGGAACCTCCTTCGAACCCTTCCGTAAACGGTAAAATTTGCGCCAATAAAATGACTACTTGTGGATTATCTGCCCTCAGTTTTTGGATAATTTCGGTCATGGCTGTAACCGATTGTTCCATCATCAAATCGTTATTGTAAATGCGGAATATATCATTGGTACCCAAGTGGACTAAGGCCATATCGGGCGTGTAGCCTCCGAGCCAATCGGCCAGTTGTTCATTGATGTCGCCCGCCGTCCAGCCACTGTGCCCTTCGTGGTTTTTGTCCCAACCGTCGGGATACACTTCTCCTTCGCCGTTGTCTCCGCTAAGAGACCCCACAAAGTTGTAGGCGAAGTTGGCGTCATCAAGCAGTTGCGACAATTGGTAGCGGTAAGTGTGGGGAACGCCCACGGTGATAGAATTACCGAGTGGTAGGATTTTTAGGCCATTGTTTTCTTCTTCGTTTTCCGTTTCTTCGTCCATTAGTTCCTCATCCATCTCCTCTTCTGATAGTTCTTCGCAACTAGCGTAAAAAGATTCCAATTCCGCTTCGTCGGCTACCTCAATGGCTTCTTCTCCTACTAGTACCGCCATTGGAAAAACGAGTTCAGGAAAGCCATCCGCTTCGGTAAATTCTTTTTCCCAAAACATTAGAAACTCTTCGAGAAATTCCGTATTTTCTACTTCGATGATTTCCCCTTCGGGCAATGTTAATGCTAAGGGATAAATTAGTTCTGGGCAATCCGTAGGGCTTCCGTCTCGACTACTAGCTTGTTGGGCGTGATACTTAATAATTTCTGTTTGCAGTTGACCGTTTTCGGCAGGTTGCGGGTCGGTAAACTCTGTTTGTTTCTGGCAGGCTGAACATAGAACGACTAGGATAAACAAGGGGTAAATGAGATGCAAATACTTGTTTAAGGACATTATTAATACCTTTTTTTTAAATAAAGGAGGCTCTTATAAAGAATAAGGTGGTCGAAATATTTCAACCTAAAAATCTTAAAATAACCCTAATTTAATGGTGGTTTTAGTCTAATTTGGGATAAAATCATTATGAAATACGAGGTATTATTAACAAAAATAGTCAGCCACCTAATTGTTAATAAGAGCCATGAAGGAATATAGTTTCGCCCTTAAAACAGGTTTGTCTTATTTTACCCTACTTTTTTTTGAGAAAAAATTATAAGAACTACAACTTGGTCAAGTCCATAAAAATTAGGAATTTCGCAATTCGAAAATGTCTCTCAAATGGAAGAACAGTTAGCCACCGTTAAAGAACTACTTTTATCCCCAAAGAAAATTGTGATTACGTCCCACCGCAATCCCGACGGAGATGCTATGGGGTCAAGTCTTGGTCTGCAACTATTCCTCAATCAATTTAATCACGAAACTACCGTGGTTTTGCCCTCAGATTATCCCGAATTTGTCGCTTGGATGAAAGGAAGTCATGATATTCTAATTCACGATAACCAACCCCAGGAATCGGATAAAAAGCTAAAAGCAGCCGACATTATTTTTGTACTAGATTACAACGGTTTGGACCGAGTGGACAAAATGGGGGAAGTCATTGGAGCTTTGGAGAATACGACCAAAATAATGATTGACCACCATTTACATCCCGACGATTTTTGTGATTATACTTTTTCGGATACTTCGGCGAGTTCGACCTGCGAAATGGTGTACGACTTCATTGTGGGCATGGGAGAAGAAGGAAAGATTACCATTCCCTTGGGCGAGTGTCTTTACTCGGGTATTTTGACCGACACGGGTTCCTTTAGATATAGTACCTCTTCAAAGCTATTTAGAGTGGTGGCAGGACTTAAAGACATGGGAGTTGATGATACTAAATTACAGAATCTTCTTTTTAACAGTTTACCAGAAAAAAACCTGCGCCTTTTAGGGTACTGTTTGAATAATTGTATGGAAATCCTACCCGAGTATAAAACGGGCATCATTTCGTTGACCAAAGAAGACTACGAACATTTTGACATCCAACGGGGAGATACAGAAGGTATCGTTAATTATTTATTGATGATGCAGGAAGTCAAATTGGCCGCTTTCATTACTGAACAACCCACGATTGTAAAAATTTCGCTGCGGTCGAAGGGAGATTTCTCGGTACAAGAAATTGCAAAAAAGCATTTCCGAGGAGGTGGCCACAAAAATGCTTCGGGCGGAGCTTCTTTCAAAGGACTGCGAGCAACAATTAACAAATTCAAAAAAGTGCTACCAGAGTATAAAGAAGCGTTGAACAGCCTGTAAACAATTGCGTAAGAATTTCAATTTAACCATTATACGATGGGGTTGCGTGAACGAATAGTCTTACGCAACCCCATTTCCATTTATTCACTTTATAAAATTTTTAATGAGATATTTATTATTTCTAGTTGCGTTAACGACGATTTGGGCGTGCCAATCCGAACCTACCGCAACCATGACTCCTTCGGGGTATTCCTATACGCATCATACGAAAAATGATGGCCCTAAACCACAAAAAGGGGAAGAAGTCGTTTTTACCGTTGACATCAGAAGCGATGAGCAGTTGATGCAATCCACGAGAGACCAAGGACAACCCGCTAGAGCGATTATCCCAATGGAAGAACAGCCAGGGCGTTCTATTTCTCCAATTATTGAAGCGCTACAATTGATGTCTGTTGGCGATAGTTTGACCGTTTTACAACCCGTTGATTCGTTTGCTAGAAAGCCTCCTGGTTTTGAAAACTCAATGTTCGTACACTACGATGTCGTATTGAATGGTATTACTTCTAAAGAAGAAATCGACAAGCAACGAGCGGAACAACAACAAAAGATGGAAGCTGCCAAGGCAAGAGAAAATGACATTGCCGCACAAACGGAAGGCATTCTCAATCAATACAAAAGTAAGTCACTTAGTGGGCTAAAGGCTACGGACAGTGGACTCAAGTACTACCTTATTGAAGCTGGAACGGGTAAGCAAGTAGAGAACGGTAGCCGCGCGGCGGTTCACTATTACGGTATGACCATGGAAGCTAAGGAATTTGATAATTCTTTTAAGCGTGGTACGCCCTATCCCGTCCCCGTAGGTCGCGGACAAGTTATCAAAGGCTGGGACGAGGGCCTACAATTGTTCAAAGAAGGCGCCAAAGCTGTACTATTTATTCCAAGTGAGCTAGGATACGGTGCTGCGGGTAGCCCGCCAGTGATTCAACCTAACGCCGAGTTGGTGTTTTATGTGGAGATTGAGGAGGTGTTGTAATTCCTCGTCCTTAACATAAATTTTTTAATCTACAGAAGAAGAGGGAGGTAAAAACAATAGAAAGATTTGAAGATTAATTGTTACGAATTCAAAATGTAATCTATTAATTTATAAGTGCTCCGAAAAAAGTAGCGTATCTTCTTACGCAGGATTATACAGTTTACAAGATTATGATTATCAATAAATTAAATTTCCGATAAATACGGAGTTAAAAAACCTGTTAATCTTGAAACCCGCTCGACTGCGCAGTGGGCGAGTCCTGTCAAAAAAGATATATCGTTAATTTTGTCTGACTACTTAGCACTTTTGAATTTGAGATTTTTGATTTTAAATTTCTCTACTTCTTCTTACTTAAACCAATATATCATGACCGCAGACCAACTAAAGGATTTGCAGGACCGATTGGGACTTCTAAGGAGGTATCTTTGACGTCGATAACCGCAAATTACAAATAGAAGAAAAAGAGCAAATTAGCCTCGACCCTAACTTTTGGAACGACCCTAAAGCGGCCGAAATCGTTATGAAAGAACTCAAGATGCACAAAAATTGGGTCAGTAAATACGAATCGGTGGAAACAGCGGTGGAGGATTTGGAAGTATTGAATGAATTTCAAAAAGAGGGAGAAGCGACCGAAGAGGAAGTAAATACCAACTTTGAAGAAACGCTTAAACTACTGGAAGATGTCGAATTTCGCTCGACCCTAAACAAAAAGGAAGACGAACTGGATTGTATTTTGGAGATTAACTCGGGAGCGGGTGGCACCGAATCCGACGATTGGTCCTCTATGTTGCTACGCATGTATATCATGTGGGCCGAAAAGCAAGGCTTCAAAGTCAGTGAACTCAATCGTGTGGACGGTTCGGTAGCGGGCGTCAAGTCCGTCGAATTAGAAATCAAGGGAGACTTTGCCTACGGTTTACTAAAGGGCGAAAACGGTATTCATCGTCTGGTGCGCATCAGTCCTTTTAATTCTCAGGGAAAACGCATGACGTCCTTTTCTTCCGTTTTTGTGCATCCAATGGTGGACGATTCGATTGAAATTACCATTAATCCTGCCGACATTGAATGGGACACCTTTCGGGCTAGTGGAGCGGGTGGACAGCACGTCAACAAAACGGAATCGGCCGTTCGGGTTCGGCACTTGCCAACTGGAATTGTTGCCGAGTGTCAGGAAGAGCGTTCGCAGCATTTGAATCGAGAAAAAGCTTTGACGATGCTTAAATCTCGACTGTATCAAGTCGAACTCCAGAAGCAATTGGCCGAGAAAGATGCCGTAGAAGCCGAGAAGATGAAGAACGAGTGGGGTTCCCAAATCCGTAGTTACGTGCTAGACGACCGTTGGGTGAAGGATTTGCGGACCAATTACAAAGTACATAACCCCGACAAGGTGCTCGACGGAGATTTAGACGATTTCATCAAAGCGTATTTAATGTCGGGCAAAGTAGAAAGTTAACAGCTCGTCTAACTAGCGTAAAATAAGGTGAATATTCTACGTATGCATCTTGTTTTAGTCACTATTTTGCCACTATCATTACATAAGAGTAATTTTCTTTGGAAAGTGCTTAACTTTTCACTATTTTTATTATGTCGAAGCCAAACTAGTTAGCTGTCTTGCTGGTATTGCGCTGATTTATTTAAAATTGTAATTTCGAGAAAATAGGCTGAAGTAAAACCATTGTCCGAAATATTTT
>JBCCQK010000070.1:0-22994 GCA_039024375.1 Bacteroidota bacterium | reverse complement strand
GTGGGGGCAAGCGGAAGAAATACTTTCACGTGACCAATTTTGGTAGAAACGCTTTGGAGGCGAAGAAGAACGAACGCATGGGACTGTGGGGAGATATTCCAGGCCTTTCGTTGGATGCTTTTAAACTCAATTGGTGGTGATGATAGATAACTTCGATGTATCACGACTCTCCAGAGTCGTAAGCAAAACGTATCACGACTCTCCAAAGTCGTAACAAAGAAAACGTATGAAAAGTGATAGCCCCAACAAGTACTTACTACAATTCTTCCGTTGGTTTTGCCACCCCGACTACGCAGAGGATATTGAAGGAGACCTACACGAAAAGTATGAACATTATGCTTTGAGTCATAGCAAGAGAAAGGCCGACTGGTTGTTCTTTTGGTCTGTCCTTTCTCTTTTTCGACCGAGTTTGATGCGCCCCATTTCTATTGTCAAATATTTTAATCACCCGTTTATGCTACGACAAAACTTAAAAATTGGCTATCGAAATTTATTAAAAAATAAAGGTTATTCGGCGATTAAGATTGGTGGCTTTGCTTTGGGGATTGCAGCTTGTTTGCTTATTGCTCTGTTTATTAAAGATGAATTGAGCTACGATACCCATTACCCTGAAAGTGACCGAATTTATCGGGTTTACATGGAGTACAAGATAGATGATAAAATTGGAGCTGGTTCTTCGATTGCACCACCATTAGCGGCTGTCTTAACGGAAGAAATTCCAGAAATAGAGATTGCTGGTCAAATAACTGGTTTTCAAACCCTTGACGGCCCAGGTAGCAATCAATTTCGTCGAGCTGACCAACAACAGAATACGTATGAAACCGGCTTTGCCTATGCTGACCAAGGTATGTTGGATATTTTTCAGTTTCCGTTGCGCTACGGAGATATAGAAACCGCTTTTAGCGAACCCAACACGATTGTGATGTCGGAAGACAAAGCTCAAAAGTATTTTCCTAATAAAAATCCAATTGGACAGACGGTTATACTCAATGATAATACGGAACAGCCATTTACAATTACGGGTGTTTTGGCAGGGAATGTGGGTAAATCTCATCTTCCTTACGATTTTTATTTATCCAAGACGGGCCACGAATTCTGGCAAGGAGAAGGCAGTAATTGGGGGATTAGCTTATACGATGGGTATGTAAAAGTGAAACAAGGAGTGGACATCGTTGCTGTTGAGAAAAAAATAGCGTCCATTGTTCGCAATTACATTGCACCTGTGAAAGTGCAGGCAGGCTATTACGAAAAAATCGAAGAGGTAGTTGATAAAGAAAAAATAAGATTACAAGCCGTCGATGAAGTGTATTTATATTCTTTGCGGGATGGTATTCGGGATAGATATGCGCACGGTGATATTCGATTAATTTGGTTGTTTGCGTTAATCGCTTTTTTCATTTTATTATTGGCTGCTATTAATTTTGTCAACCTTTCTACTGCCAAATCCGCCAATCGTGCTAAGGAGGTGGGGGTTCGAAAAGTATTGGGGTCCGTACGTCGTGCTTTGATTGGGCAATTTTTAGCGGAATCACTTCTTTTTGCCTTTTTTGCGCTAATCATTGGCGTCTTGTTCGCTTACGCTTTTTTGCCCTTTTTTAATCAAATCGCTGCCAAAACAATTGTCTTTCCTTGGAAAGCAGTTTGGTTCTTGCCTACTTTGGTTTTAGCTACACTTGCCATAGGAATTGTAGCGGGATTATATCCTGCCTTTTATTTATCTAGCTTTCAACCAATAGATTCCCTCAAAGGAAAATCAACTAAAGTAGGTAAAGGAAAAAGTTTTCAAAATGGCTTAATCGTTTTTCAATTTGTCACAGCTATCGTCTTAATTGTAGGCACTTTGGTCGTCAATCGACAGATGAATTTTATCTTAAACAAAGATATTGGCTTTGTCAAAGACCAGATTATACTATTGCAAGGCGTTCAAACGCTAGGTAATAAAATTCCAATTCTGAAAGAGGCTTTGACGCAACTTCCAGAAGTGAAAAATGCCTCGCTGAGTAATTATTTGCCCATCGAAAAAAGTAACCGAAGTACCAACCCAACTTGGATAGAAGGACAAAGGGAGCTAGGGCAACACGTAAGTGCCCAAACTTGGAGAGTGGACCACGATTACTTGAAAACGATGGGGATTAAATTAGTGGAAGGACGGGATTTTGATATTCAGTTGCCCACGGATTCCCAAGCCACCATTATTAACCAAACGATGGCCAAAAAATTAAATGTAGAAAATCCGATTGGGGCAAAACTGGAAACGGGTTTTTTCCCAGCTGCTACGGTAATAGGCGTGATGGAAGATTTTCATTTTGAATCCTTTGAAAGAAAAATTGAACCACTTTATTTAATTATTCATAATTCTCCTCAAACCTTATCACTCCGAATCGGTGGTGATAATATTAGTGATGCTTTACCCGTCATTAGTGCTGTTTGGGATAAATTATCCCCTAATCAACCGATTCGCTACGCTTTTATGGACAATCAGTTTGCGGCGATGTACGAAGATGTAGAGCGACTAGGTTGGATATTTAGTAGTTTTTCTATTTTGGCTATTGTGATTGCCTGTCTAGGGTTGTTTGCTTTAGCAGCTTATTTGGCCGAACAACGCAGCAAAGAAATGGCCATTCGGAAAGTATTGGGGGCTTCCATTGCTAATATTTTTGGATTGCTTACCCAAACTTTTTTCAAATTAATTATAGTGGCTTTAGTTATTGCTATTCCTGCTGCCTACTTTATGATGCAACGTTGGCTGCAAAACTACGAATACCAAGCTGTTTTGGGCGTAGAAATTTTTGCACTTGCTGCCGCCGCAATTGTTTTGATTGCTTTATTCTCCCTTAGCTATCAAGCACTTAGAGCGGCTACGGAAAATCCGATAAAGGCTATAAAAACGGAGTAAACACCTAGTATGCCACAACCACCAAAATACTTACTACAATTTTTCCGCTGGTTTTGTCACCCCGACTACGCAGAAGATATTGAAGGAGACCTACACGAAAAGTACGAACACTATTCTTTGAGTCATAGCAAGAGAAAGGCCGACTGGTTGTTCTTCTGGTCTGTCCTTTCTCTTTTTCGACCGAGTTTGATGCGCCCTATTTCTATTTTCAAAAATTTAAACCACCTGTTTATGCTACGACAAAACTTAAAAATTGGCTATCGAAATTTATTGAAAGACAAGGGTTATTCGGCGATTAAGATTGGGGGCTTTGCGATTGGTATTGCGGCGTTTCTGTTGATTTTGCTGTTTGTGCAAAATGAACTAAGCTATGACCAACACTACCAAAACGGCGACCGAATTTATCGCTTGTTGCACAATAGTACTAATCCTGAATACCAAATAAAAAGATGGACTAATTTTCAAGCTCCTGTAGGAAAATTACTTAAAGAAGAATATCCCGAAATCGAAAAGGTTGGCCGTTTAATCATACGAGATTGGTATTTGGCAGGAGATAACCAATTTAGAAGAAGCGACCAAAAGCAGAATAATTACGAGGATGGTTTTGCCTATGCTGACCCCGAATTACTAGATATTTTTGAGATTCCAATGGTTTATGGAACACAGAAAGATGCTCTTTCCAGTCCTTATTCTATTGTGCTTTCTAAGTCCAAAGCGGAGAAATATTTCCCTGGAGAAAATCCAGTTGGGAAAACTATAGTGCTAAATGATTATTCAAAACAACCCTTTACTGTAGGTGGGGTAATGAAAGATTTTCCGCCTACATCAACACTAGATTTTAATTTTTTAATAACCTTAACGGACGTGGAGTTTTGGGATGGAGAACAAACCAGTTGGTGTTGTAATAATTATGAAGCCTATATACAGGTAAAACCTGATACGGATATTTCAGCCTTGGAACAAAAACTATTGGCTATTCGGGATAATTATATGATTCCCTATCATGTAAATCAGAAAACCCATTATGATGAAATATTAAAGAAACATCGGACTTTTAGTTTGCAGCCGATGGGTGATATTTATCTATCATCAGATGTCGGGGATGATTTTAAGCATAGTAGTTTTAATATCGTACACTTGTTTGGTGTCATAGCCGTGTTTATTTTATTACTAGCCTGCATCAATTTTATCAACTTGTTTACAGCAAAATCTGCTAATCGAGCAAAAGAGGTTGGCGTTCGAAAAGTGGTTGGTTCTTTTAGGAGTGATTTAATAAAGCAGTTTCTGTCAGAGTCTATTCTATATAGTAGCATTTCTGTGATTTTAGGAGCTATGCTGGCATCTATAATCTTACCTTATTTTAACCAGTTATCTGGAAAGAATCTGGAATTGCCATTAACTGTATGGTGGCTTGCACCAGCATTAGCGGGATTAGCTTTTTTGATTGGCCTATTAGCAGGAGCTTATCCAGCTTTTTATTTATCCACTTTTAAACCCATTAATGTATTAAAAGGTAACCTAAGTCTGGGAGCGAAAAACAGCAGTTTACGGAATGGAATGGTCATTTTTCAATTTACCATCTCTATCATTTTGGTAGTAAGTGCACTGGTGGTTTATAGTCAAATGCAGTTTATCCTAAATAAAGAGGTGGGTTTTGATAAAGAAAAAATGTTGTTGATTAGAGGGGCAGGTACTTTAGGCGAAAAAACGGATGCTTTCAAAGCAGAATTACAGCGATTGCCAATGGTAAAAGGTGTTACCAATAGTAGTTATTTACCCATAGCAGGTACGCTACGCAATGGAAATTCTTTTACCATTGAAGGTCGGCAACAAATAGATAAAGGGGTAGGAGGACAAGCCTGGTGGGTCGCCGACAACTACATTCCTACGATGAAAATCAATTTACTGAAAGGACGAAATTTTTCTAGCGAAATGGCTGGAGACACAGCGACTTGTATTATCAACCAGAAAATGGCAGAAAAATTAGGCTTGGACAACCCAGTTGGCAGTCAAATTCGCAATTGGAGAGCGTGGAATGTCATTGGCGTAGTAGAAGATTTTCATTTTGAGGATATGAAATGGGAAATTCGTCCATTAGTTATGTTCAGAGGTCGAGGAGCAGCAGCCATTGTCGTTGCCAAATTAAAAGGGGGTGATTTGAATAAATCCATTGCGGCGGTTAACGACGTTTGGGACCAATTTATGCCCAATCAACCTCTCCGATATTCTTTTATGGACGAAGACTATGCGGGGATGTACCAAGAGGTAAATCGAACCAAAAATGTTTTTGCTACCTGTGCAGGTCTAGCTATTCTAATTGCCTGCTTAGGCTTATTGGGGCTTTCCACCTTCATGGCGGAACAACGTAGCAAGGAAATTAGCATCCGAAAAGTTTTGGGAGCTTCCATTGGCAATTTGTTCGGTTTACTGACTGCTAATTATCTAAAATTAATTGGTATTTCTCTAGTAATCGGCATTCCCATTTCGTGGTATTTGATGCAAAATTGGTTGGAGGATTATACTTATCGCATTCCAATTGTCTGGTGGTTTTTTGTGGGGGCAGGTGCGGTAGTTGCGGTGATTGCTTTGCTGACCGTGAGTCAACAGGCTTTGAAACTAGCGTTTTCAAATCCGACTCAATTTTTGAAAGGAGAATAACGAGTGACGACTCTGGAGAGTCGTGATACCGTACCACCGTCCATGTATCACGACTCTCCAGAGTCGTAACAAGGAAAACGTATGTAAAGTGATAGTCCCAACAAGTATTTGCTACAATTCTTCCGCTGGTTCTGCCACCCAGATTATGCGGAAGACATCGAAGGGGATTTAGTTGAAAAATATCATCGTCATATTCGGCAAGCTGGCCTAAGAAAAGCAAATTGGAAATTTATGTGGGCCATATTTAGTCTTTTTCGGCCAAGTTTGATGAAAAATTTTGCAGATTCTTTACCACAAAACCTAAGCATTATGTTTCAACATAACTTTAAAATCAGTTTCCGTACCTTATGGAGAGATGGTGGTTTTTCATTGATAAATATTGGTGGATTAGCATTTGGTATGGCGGTAGCTATATGTATTGGCTTGTGGATACACGACGAGCTTTCTTTTAATCAGTATCACAAAAACTATGATACCATTGCTCAAGTAAAAAGACAACAAAATTGGCGAGGAAATGCAAAACGAATTACTAGTGATTATCAAGTAACGGCTTTGGGTACCTTGCTAAAAGATAACTATCGCCACTATTTTGAACAGGTTGTAATGATGCGACAGTTGGAAGAATGGGTTTTGGCGACTGATAATCAGAGCTTTACTCAAAAAGGGCATTTTATGCAATGGGAAGGCGCAAAAATGTTTTCCTTAAATATGATACAAGGAAATCAAGAAGGCCTAAAAGAACAAAACAGTATTTTCTTGTCTCAAACTTTGGCTAAAAAACTGTTCGATACAGAGAATCCCATCAATCAAGTAATCAAGTTGGCGGGAAAAGTTGATTTAAAAGTAACGGGGGTTTATGAAGACTTACCTAATAATTCTAGTTTCCACGGAGCTACTTTTTTTAGTCCCTTACCACTATACTTTGCCTTGACCGGAGGGGATGCAAATGCTTGGTCCAATTCTAACATGCGCATCTATACCCAAATTAAAAAAACGACTGATTTTACCACAACAACCGCGGCCATTAAAGATGAACTAGCTAATCATCTAACGGACGATGAGGTAAAGTCAACCAAGCCGACCATACTGCTGCAACCCATGAAAAATTGGCATTTGTATAATGAATTTGAGAATGGGAAGATGGTTACCAGTCAACGATTGCAATTTGTCTGGTTTTATAGCATCATTGGCTTATTCGTACTTTTTTTGGCTTGCATTAATTTTATGAACTTAAGCACGGCTCGGTCCGAAAAGAGAGCCAAAGAAATCGGTGTTCGTAAAACAATGGGGTCTCAACGAGGACATTTAATCAGCCAGTTTTTAAGTGAGTCGTTTATCGTCGCCTTGTTGGCCTATGGGATTGCCTTGCTGATGGTCAAAGTTAGCCTACCGTGGTTTAATGTTATTGCGGGTAAAGACATTCAATTGTTATGGGAAGCCCCAATGTTTTGGTTTCTAGGATTGAGCTTTACTTTATTTACCGGTTTTCTAGCGGGTAGTTACCCTGCCTTATACTTATCTGGTTTTCAACCAGTCAACGCTTTAAAAGGGACTGCCCGAGGAGCGTACGCTGTATTTCCTCGGAAAGTATTAGTCGTTTTTCAATTCACTGTTTCCATAGCTTTAATGATTGGTACTTTGGTTGTTTTTCAACAAATTCAGCACACCAAAAACCGTCCCGTTGGCTACGAGCAGGATGGCCTATTGATGATGCCTAAAGCAACTAATGAAATTTACAAAAAGGTAAACATTTTGCACGAAGAACTTAAGAAGTCAGGAGCAGTAATTTCGACCGCGCAAGGTAATTATCCGCTGACGAATGAATTCGGACAAAATCAAGGATTTGGATGGCAGGGCAAAGAGGTCAACATGGAGATAACCTTCAATACCATTCAAATTAGTGAAGACTACGGGAAAACAGTAGGTTGGAAAATACTAGCAGGAAGGGATTTCTCGAAGGACTTTTCTACGGACAATGCAGGAGTGATTATTACGGAAGCAGCTCGTCGAGCAATGGGCTTAGACCAGCCAATCGGCGCACAGCTAGAATACAAATACGGACACAATGGAATCTATGATTTTACAATTATAGGCGTGGTAGATGACCTAATAAAGGCTAATCCTTACGAGGCACCATTGCCCGCCATCATGTTTTTAGGCGAAAAGGGCTTTGGTTGGCAGTTTTTCCGATTAAATCCTCAATTATCTACTAGAGAAGCAATCGTTAAAATGGAAGCTGTTTTTAAGGAAGTTGTCCCTGCTACACCGCTTGATTATCAATTTATAGATGCTGCCTATCAACGAAAATTTGAATCAGAAGAGCGCATTGGTCAATTAGCGGCTGTATTTGCCACACTAGCAGTTTTGATTAGTTGCTTAGGTCTATTTGGCCTAGCCGCTTACATGGCCGAAAAGCGAACCAAGGAAATCGGTATCCGAAAAATTTTAGGTGCTTCTATCCTAAATTTATGGCAACTGCTATCGCAAGAGTTTATAATGCTAGTTTTTATTGCGGGTCTATTAGCTAGTCTGATTGCCTATTTTTTTGCACAGAGTTGGTTGAGTAATTTTAATTATCGCATTGCCATTCCTTGGACAATTTTTGGTCTAGTCGGTCTAGGGGCACTCATAATTACCTTAGTAACAGTTAGTTTTCAGGCGTTGAGAGCAGCTTTAATGAACCCTGTGGAGATAATTAAAAATAATTAGTATCACTCTTTGACCGCCCAAGTTTTCTGAAAAATAATAGGAATGAATGATGTAACCGAGAAGAGTCAGGTTAAAGTCAACCTTAATGCGACTTTTCTGCGTCATTTTCAACTGTAACAATGAAAAAGGATAAATTTTCAGAATATCTCCTTTGCTGCTTCCGCTGGTTTTGCCATCCCGACTATGTGGAAGACATCGAAGGCGATTTACACGAAAAGTACGAGCAATATCTTCTGAGTCATGGTAAGAGAAAGGCCAATTGGCAATTTTTCTGGATGGTACTATCGCTATTTCGACCAAGTTTAATGCGCCCCATAACAATTAACAACCACCTAATTCATCCGTCTATGTTTCGACACAATTTAAAAATTACCTTACGTAGTTTCAGAAAATACAAAAGTACTTTTCTTATCAATTTAGCAGGCTTATCCATCGGTTTGGCGAGTGCCTTATTGATTTTCCTATGGGTTAACGAAGAGTGGAAAATGGACCGTTTTTTTGACCATCAAGATAGACTCTTTATTGTCAAAGAGAATTTTCCAACGCCAGATGGCTTATTGACCGAATCTAGTACTCCTAGCCAAATGGCCCGTACCTTGAAAGCTGAAATTCCAGAAATTGAGTTGGCATCAAATGTTATTGGCGATTCTTGGTTCGACGTAAAAAAGGGCATCATAACCGAAGGAGACCAAAAGCTAAAAGCAGTTGGACAACTGGTAGAACAAGATTATTTCAGTCTATTTTCCTGGAAAATTTTGAAAGGTAATCGGAACGCTTTATTGTCCGATAAACAAGCAGTGGTTTTATCTGACCAATTGGCGATACAGCTATTTGGTTCTTTAGAAGCCGCAATGGGAAAAACTATCGATTGGGCACACGAAGACTTCAGTGGCCTCTTCCAAGTAACGGGAATTTTTGAGCGTCCCAATCGCTATTCCTCTCAGCAGTTTGATGCCATTTTTAATTATCAGTTTTTTTACGAAAATAGTAGTGACGATTTTAAAAACTGGGGGAATAGTGGTCCCGAAACGTACGTGATGGTGAAAGCAGGGACGGACATAGTAGCGTTGAATGATAAAATAGAAGAATTTCATCGAAACAAGTTCAAGGAGTACCGAGGGGAAAAATGGTTGTCTTCCATCGGTACTAATTTTCTACAACCTTATGTTGACCAATATCTGTACAATCGATTTGAGAATGGTCAACAAAGCGGCGGTCGCATTACTTATGTACGATTATTTACGGTGGTTGGTTTGCTGATTTTGTTGCTAGCCAGCATTAATTTTATGAATTTATCGACGGCAAAAGCGGCGCAACGAACAGGAGAAATTGGGGTAAAAAAAGCAATTGGCGCTAGTCAAAATTCTATTATTCGACAATTCTTGGGTGAATCTGTGCTTCTCACCTTTTGTGCCCTGATAGCGGCATTGGGTTTGGTCATTTGGTTTTTGCCTACTTTTAACCAACTGACGGGGAAACAAATTCCTCTTGTGTTTTCTACTAATTTACTAGTAGCCGCTTTGGGCATTACGTTAACCACGGGCTTATTAGCCGGCAGTTACCCCGCACTTTACCTGTCTCGATTCAGGCCACTTCACTTATTGAAAAATAATAGCTTCGCTACTTCCAATGGTGTTTTTGCTAGAAAGGGGTTAATCATTTTTCAATTTTCTATTTCGATACTCTTAATAATCGCCGTTTTGGTGATTTATCAGCAAATGCAGTATATCCAAAATAAGCACCTTGGCTTTGATAAGGATAATATCATCTCCTTTAGTAACGAAGGAAAACTAACCGATAACCCCTCCACTTTTTTACGAGAAATTGAGCAGCTTCCCGGAGTGATACAAACATCCACTTTTTGGCATAATGTGGTCGGGGATTACGGTACGACGGGAGGCGTAAGTTGGGACGGAAAACTGCCCAACGAAAAAGTAAATTTCGGGGCCTTGAATGTCGATTACAATTGGATAGAGTTGCTAGGCTTGGAGATGAAAGAGGGGCGAACCTATAACGAACAATTCGGTACCGAAGACGAAAAAATTATCTTTAACGAAGCGGCCATTAAAGTGATGGGCCTGGAAAATCCTATTGGACAGACTATTAGCTTATGGGGTAAAAATCGAGAAATCATCGGTGTGGTCAAGGATTTTCATTTTGCTTCTTTTTATGAAGCCATCAAACCCTGTTTTATCAAATTTGACCATAATAATAGCCATTCTATTGTTCGGATTAAGGCTGGCGAAACAAAGAAAACTTTACAAGAACTGGAAGCTGCGTACCAAGCCTACAACGATGGGCTACCTTTCGCTTACCGCTTCTTGGACGACGAATACGCTGCCCTCTATACTTCGGAGAATAGAGTGGCTTCCTTAGCCCAATATTTTGCGGGAATAGCGATTTTAATTTCTTGTTTGGGCTTATTCGGGCTCGCAACGTTCACTGCTGCTAAGCGGCAAAAAGAAATTAGTATTCGGAAAGTGTTGGGTGCTTCCGTTAGCAACTTATGGCAGCTATTGTCCAAGGATTTTGTAGTAATGGTACTTATTGCGTCGGCTATTGCTATGCCTTTAGGCTATTTCCTGTTGAACGAGTGGTTGATGCAGTTTGCTTATCGTACGACGATGTCTTGGTGGATTTTTGGCGTTACTGGATTGAGTACTCTACTCATTACTTTGGGTACGGTGAGTTTTCAAGCGATTCGGGCCGCTACGGAGAACCCACTAGCCGCCATCAAAACAGAATAATGACGACTCTGGAGAGTCGTGATACTGTGCTACGACTCTCGGGAGTTGTGAGCAAAAGGTACCACGACTCTCCAGAGTCGTAAGCAAAACGTATCACGACTCTCCAGAGTCGTAAGCAAAACGTATCACGACTCTCCAGAGTCGTAAGCAAAATGTATCACGACTCTCCAGAGTCGTAAAAAAAAAGTATGAACAGTGATAAACCCAACAAGTATTTGCTACAATTCTTCCGCTGGTTCTGCCATCCCGACTACGTGGAAGACATTGAAGGCGATTTACACGAAAAATACGAGCAAATAGCTTTAGAAAAGGACAAGAGAAAAGCCAACTGGCACTTTTTCTGGATGGTATTATCCCTTTTTCGACCGAGCTTGATGCGTCCTATAGCAATTCATAATCACCTAATTCACCCGTCTATGTTTCAACAAAATTTAAAAATTGGTTACCGTTCTTTATGGAAAAATAAAGGCTATTCGGCCATCAAAATCGGAGGCTTTGCCATTGGTATTGCCGCCTTCTTATTAATCCTTTTATTTGTTCAAGATGAGTTGAGTTACGACCAGCATTACGTTGATAAGGACCGACTCTACCGACTGTTAAACGTAGAAAACGGGATAGGAGATTTTGACAGTTGGACCGCCTTTCCTGCCCAAATCGGCCAACTACTCAACGAGGATTTTCCCGAAATTGAATTGGCGGGGCGCCTCATCCCATATGACTGGCATTTAGCGGGCGATAATTTAGTGAGTAGCGAAAACTATCGACAGCGTAATTACGAAAAAGGCTTTGCTTATGCCGATGCTTCTCTATTAGAAGTGTTGTCTATTCCAATGGTGTACGGTAATCGAAAAACGGCTTTGGCAAAGCCTAACACCATTGTTCTGTCTAAGAAGATGGCCGATAAATATTTCCCCGACCAAGACCCCGTTGGCAAAGATTTGATTATTAACGGCGTTGATGATTATCCTTTTATTGTGGGCGGTGTAATGGAAGATTTTCCGAGCAATTCGCATCTACAATTTGACTTCTTTTTGACCCTGACGGATATAGAATTTTGGCCAGGCGAACAAACCAATTGGTGCTGCAGCAATTATAATGCTTACCTTAAAGTCCGACCCGATACGGATATTGTCGCTTTAGAAAAAAAGCTATTGGCGATTCGGGATAATTACGTTGTTCCCCACTTGCGTCGGGAGAAAAACACTTACGCCGATAAAGCGGCGAAAGACCTTTTTTACGAACTGCAGCCCATCCAAGATATTCATTTGAAATCGGCGGGTATTGGCGATTATTTTGCGCATAGCGACCTTAAAATGGTGCGGCTATTTGGTCTCATTGCGATTTTTATTTTGCTTTTAGCAGGTATTAATTTCATCAATTTATTCACGGCCAAGTCAGCCAATCGGGCTAAAGAAGTCGGGGTAAGAAAAGTGGTCGGTTCCTTTCGCAGCAATCTTATTCAACAATTCCTTACAGAATCCATACTGTTTAGCACTATTTCGGTAGTCTTGGGAACGGTACTAGCTTGGGTAGGTTTGCCTTATTTTAATCAATTAGCAGGCAAGGCCTTGACGCTGCCTTGGCAAGATGTTCGATTTATTCCGCTATTGGTGGGCCTATCTTTGCTAATCGGTTTTCTGGCTGGCTTGTATCCCGCTTTTTATCTATCGGCCTTTAAACCGATTACCGTTTTAAAAGGAAAACTACGTCAAGGTAGTAAAAACACTACACTGCGAAATTCAATGGTGATTTTTCAGTTTGCCACTTCTATTGTACTTGTCATCAGTGCTTTGGTGGTCTATCAACAGATGCAATTTATTTTGACCAAAGAATTGGGGTTTGACAAAGAACGAGTCATTATGATTCAGGGGGCGAACACCCTAAACGATAAGCTGCCAATTTTCAAAGAAGAGTTACGGCGATTGGCAACTGTTGAATCGGCTACGAGTAGTCACTATTTACCCGTTTCGGGTACCAAGCGAGACCAAAATTCCTTTTGGAATGCAGGGCGAAAAGAGTTGGATGAGGATTTGGGTACGCAGTTTTGGGCTATCGACGAACATTACCTATCAACAATGAAGATGCAACTCGCAGCGGGGCGTTCTTTTTCTAAAGATATTGCGTCGGATTCGGCGGCAGTTATCATCAATCAGACAATGGCTAAAAAGTTAGGGCTAAAAGACCCCGTCGGTAAGCAAATAGAAAACTGGCGCACTTGGAACATTATTGGCGTAGTCGAAGATTTTCATTTTGAATCCATGAAGGGAGGAATTGGTGCGCTAGCATTCCGTTATCGAAGCAATACGGGGTCAATCGTTTCTGCAAGAATTAGTGGGCAAGATGTCAATCAATCCATCGCTTCCATTCAAACTATTTGGGACCAAATGATGCCCAACCAACCGCTGCGCTACACTTTTTTGGATGAATCTTATACTCGTATGTACGAGAGCGTTCAACAAACGGGTAACGTCTTTGCGACTTGTGCGGGACTAGCTATTTTAATTGCCTGTTTGGGCTTATTTGGACTATCCACTTTTATGGCCGAACAACGCAGCAAAGAAATTAGTATTCGAAAAGTACTAGGCGCATCTATGACTAATCTATTCCAATTATTAACGGTCAACTACGTCAAATTGGTCGCCGTTGCTATGTTGATAGGTGGGCCAATTGCTTGGTATTTGATGCAAGCTTGGTTGCAAGATTATACTTACAAAATTGCGTTGTCTTGGCAGTTTTTTGTTGTTGCAGGGTTGTTGGTTATTGGTATTGCTTTGCTGACCGTGAGTCAACAGGCTTTGAAATTGGCTTTTTCAAATCCTACGGAGTTTTTAAAAGGAGAATAGTGACGACTCTCATTATCATTCAAAATTAAAACGGGTAGCTTAGCAGTAACAAATGTGGTCGGTGCGCTGCACCTTATCAATAGGAAAGTAAGCCCCAAGTTGATACAAATGTAGTTGATGCTACGCATCTTGGTATTGGAAAGTCCCATCGGGACGACCACCTTGGTATCAAGTGGCCTAATCAAGGTCTCCAAAGGTGCATCGCACCGACCACATTGTTACCCGTTTATTTTTTGAACGCTAATCAGAGTCGTAAAGTCGTAAACAAAAACTTATGAGAATCGCCAAACCCAATAAGTACCTTCTAAAATTCTTCCGCTGGTTTTGCAACTCCGACTACGTGGAAGACATTGAAGGCGATTTACACGAAAAATACGAGAAAATAGCCTCCGAAAAAGGCCAATCAAAAGCGAACTGGCAATTCTTCTGGATGATACTCTCGCTATTCCGACCCAGCCTAATGAAACCACTCAACTTTTTTCACCTACTAACACCCAACTTAATGTTTAGAAATAATTTAAAAATTGCTTGGCGAAACTTACGGAATAATAAGTCCTTTTCTGGTTTAAATATTGGCGGTCTGGCTTTGGGAATGATGGTGGCGTTATTGATAGGCCTATGGTTGTACGACGAACTTTCTTACAATACCCAATATGAAAATAGCGACCGTATTGGCTGGATATTTCAAAATCAGACCTTGAATGGAACCGTAGAAACGTGGCGTAATCAAGCCATGCAGCTAGAACCAGCTTTGCGTAGTAATCATGCGGACAAGTTTGATTACATCGTCACCAGTAATGGCATTGGTAGCTATTTGCTTTCTCTGAACGAGCAAAAAGTGACCGTAAGAGGTGGCTATTTCGGGGCGGATATAACGGAGATGTTATCCTTAGAAATGATACACGGAACTAGAGATGCCTTAAAAGATTTGACATCCATTATGTTAGCGGAGGCCACGGCTAAAGCACTTTTCGGCAATAATAACCCAATGGGGAAAACGATAAAGATTGATAATGAAGTCGAGGTGAAAGTGAGTGGCGTGTATAAAAACTTACCCAAAAATTCCGCTTTTGGCAATTTGACTTTTATTGCTCCTTTTAAGTTATTAGCTGAAATAGCCAATTTTGAAAGCCGAGTTGGTTGGGGCAATAGCTGGTTTCGGGTGTATGCTCAAATAGCCGAAAACGCTACAATGGAACAAGTATCGGCTGCTATCAAAGACGTGAAAGCGGATAATATTGAACCCGACTACGCCCAAAGAAATCAGCCCGAGTTATTTCTTCACCCCATGAGTGAATGGTATTTATACGGTCAATTTGAAAACGGTAAAAATGTAGGAGGACGAATCACCTACGTGCGATTATTTGGAATCATTGGACTCTTTGTACTAATATTAGCCTGTATTAACTTTATGAATTTGAGTACGGCTCGTTCCGAAAAACGAGCGAAAGAAGTAGGCATTCGGAAAACGCTTGGTTCGGTTCGGTCTCAGATTGTCAGCCAATTTTACAGCGAATCTATACTGGTAGCGCTTTTCGCTTTTACCTTAGCTTTACTCTTGACCCAACTATTTTTACCTACTTTCAACGAAATTTCGGGCAAGGAAATCACCGTGTTGTGGACAAGTCCTTGGTTTTGGGCATCGAGTATTGGTTTTATGCTATTCACGGGACTGTTAGCGGGGAGTTACCCATCTTTTTATCTATCTTCTTTTCAACCCATCAAAGTGTTAAAAGGAACGTTTCGGGCGGGTAAATGGGCTTCTGCACCCCGAAAAGTATTAGTCGTACTGCAATTTACCGTATCTATTAGTTTAATCATCGGGACGGTCTTTGTGTTCAAACAAATTCAACACGCTAAAAATCGGCCAACTAATTATAATCGGAATAATATTGTCAGAATTCCCATTAAGAATAAGGACGCTATAATTCCTCATTTACGCACCTTAGAAACCGATTTGCTCAATGCGGGTGGGCTTACCTCCGTGGCTATTACGGACTCTCGCATCACGAGTATGGGAACGACTAACGGTGGATTTACTTGGGAAGGTAAAGACCCCAACGCCAGTAATGATTTCACGACGTTGCGGGTGACTTACGATTTTGGAAAAATGGTCGATTGGCAGATAGTTGAAGGAAGAGATTTTTCCAAAGACTTTGCGACGGACTCTACCGCCTTTGTCATCAACGAAGCGGCGGTGAAATACATGGGACTAGAGAATCCTGTGGGTACTATCATGCGTAGGGGCGATTACGAACATCGCATCGTCGGAGTGGTTAAGAATATGATTACGCAGTCCCCTTACGAACCCGTTCGACAGATGTTATTCATGCTACACGAAGGGCGATTTCATAACTTTATCAATGTCAAACTGCAACCCCAGAGCGATGTTCGGGAGACGTTAGCCAAAGTTGAAACTATTGTCAAAAAATACGACCCCGTCAACGATTTTGAATACGAGTTTGCCGACGATACTTTCGCTAGAAAATTTGGAGATGAAGAACGGATTGGCAAATTAGCTGCTTTTTTTGCGGGGTTGGCGATTATCATTTCTTGTCTAGGATTGTTTGGTTTAGCCACTTATATGGCCGAGCAGCGAAACAAAGAAATTGGTATTCGAAAAGTGCTAGGCGCTTCAGTTACCAGTTTATGGCAGCTATTGTCCAAAGAGTTTATCCTACTCGTAGTGATTGCCAGTGTCTTAGCTATTCCGTTCGCCTATTATTTTACGAATAATTGGTTAGCTAACTATACTTATCGTACCGAGGTTTCTTGGTGGGTGTTTGTAATCGTGAGTCTTTTGGCTTTGGTGATTACGTTGATGACGGTTAGTGTGCAGGCGGTGCGGGTTGCTTTGGTTAATCCTGTGAAGGCGATACAGCAGGGGTGATGCGACTGACGTGAGTGACGACTCTGGAGAGTCGTGATACAGTACCGTCCACGTATCACGACTCTCCAGAGTCGTATCGCAACGTACCACGACTCTCCAGAGTCGTATTTTTACTCAAACCTAAGCAATTGCGGCTGATAAAACGCCTCAAAATCAGGTCGAGCATACGTAAAAGGATAGTCTTCCCAGCGGGAGACAATATTTGCTTTTACCGAGTTCTCTAAAGTATAAGTATGATAAAAAGCCAACTCATATTGATTTCGAACCAAATGGTCATAGCTATCATACAACCAGACTTGTCTGTTAGGGCGGTTATGCAGGGCATTAATTCGTCGAGCTGTATATTTCTTAATGCTGCCGAGTATTTCGCCAATCTCTTTGGTTAATTGACAAAAGGTAAGGTGAACATGATTAGACATAATAGTGAAGTTGATAACTTGATATCTTTTTTCGTCAAAATGCAGGATAGCATCGGCAACAATTTGTGCGGCTGCCGGCTCTTTCAAGAAACTAGGCCCCGTATGATTATTTTCTAGTAGATCATCGAATTTTCCAAAATAAAATTGGCGCATTTTGGATAGTTCTATTTGGGTGTCTTCTTCGGACAAGCCCTTACTAAGAAGTTCTTTTTTAGCGAAGTCTCTTTCTTCTTTTAGCCGAATTACTACGTCTTTGGGTAAAGACCCATCTAGTCTGAAAGTGACGGCGTAAGTACCATCAGGTGCTTGCCAGTGGGGCAAGTGACGATAGTATCGAAGTCGTTTGGGTTGATAAGGTTCGCTCATAGTTAGGTATTGCATGTATATCGCTCACGTATCACGACTCTCCAGAGTCGTAAGTGTGCAAGTTTCGTCAACCATTAAGTAGTGATAACAAATGTTAAGAATTTTTTTAATAAAAACAAATAGAAATAAAAGAGATAGGTAGTCTTACCACAGGGTGACGACTCTGGAGAGTCGTGATACGTGAGCAAGTTACCACGGGTTTACGACTCTGGAGAGTCGCGGTACTGTATAACGACTCTCCAGAGTCGTAAACCATGTAAGTCTTAAATCAGAATAGTATGAAAATTAATAAACCCAACAAGTACCTCCTAAAATTCTTCCGCTGGTTCTGCCACCCCGACTACGTGGAAGACATAGAAGGCGATGTGTACGAAAAATACGAACGGATAGCTATCGAAAAAGGCCAATCCAAAGCCAATTGGCAATTTTTCTGGATGGTGCTATCGCTATTCCGACCCAGCCTCATGCAACCAATACATTTAATTAATCATTTAATTTATCCGATTATGTTCCGACACAATCTAAAAATTAGCTGGCGATTGTTGTTTAAAAATAAAGGTTATTCGCTCATCAACATTGGCGGTTTGGCGATGGGTATGGCGGTTGCTATGTTCATTGTCCTATGGATAAAAGACGAACTGCGGTTCGACCGTTTCCACGTCGATGGGGACCGTATCTATCAAGTGATGCGGCATAAACACTCAGGCAATCAAATCGAAACGACTGAAGTGGTGGCCTGGAATATTGGGGAAGTATTACAGGAGAATTATCCCGAAATCGACCAAGTAGCCATTGTTTCTCCCATTACTTCTACCGTCTTTCAACGCAACGAAGCGGCCTATCGAGAAGCAGGTCTTTGTGCACAGCCCGCCTTTTTTGAGTTATTTTCGTGGAATTTACTAGCGGGTGACCCCAAAACGGTACTAACTGAACCGACAGGAATCGCTATTTCTACTTCGTTGGCGAAAAAATATTTTAAGATAGCTGGAACAGATTACCAGTCCATAATTGGGCAAACCATGCAGCATGCCATCAATGGCTTGGAAGACTTAAAAGTAACGGGCGTGTTTGAAGACATTCCTACTCAATCTTCTTTGCAATTTGAATACGTACTGCCGATAGACCATTTTTTTGAAGGGCGAAGTTGGCTAACGGGATGGGGGAATAATGGAATTCGCATTTACTTAAAAATGAAAGCGGGACAAGATGGAATGGCGCTAAATCCAAAGATAGTGGATATTCAAAACGAACACATCGAAGGCTTCCGAAGCGATATTTTTCTACACCCATACCAAGACCAGTATCTCTACGCTCATTTTAAAGATGGCAAGCAGCAGGGTGGACGTATTGAATACGTGCGGATTTTTGGACTCGTGGCACTTATGACTATTTTAATTGCCTGCATTAACTTCACCAATTTGTCCACTGCTCGGTCGGTACAACGAGTGAAAGAAATTGGGGTGCGGAAGGCGATTGGTGCGGAAAAGAGATTGTTAGTCGGTCAATTTATGGGCGAGGCGTTGTTATTAATTCTATTCGCTTTCGCCATCGCTCTTTTTTTGATTCCTACAACTTTGCCCTATTTCAACGAATTAACGGGTAAATCGCTCGCTTTTACCAATTTGGATACTTCGACCTACTTGATTTTTGGCGGTATAGGATTGTTGACAGCCATTATAGCTGGTGCTTATCCCGCTTTTTACATTGCTTCTTTCGATGTGGTTAAAATCCTGAAAGGGACTTTTCGGCAACGGGCCAATAGTAGCCATTTTCGGAAGGGTTTAGTGCTGTTTCAATTTGTGGTTTCTACTTTATTGATTGTTGGCACCATCACCGTTTACCAACAAATGCAATACATCCAAAATAAAAATCTCGGCTACGACCGTGTCAATGTATTGATGGTGCAATTGGAAGGGGACTTGTATGACCAATATCACGTAGCTAAAGCAGCGTTGCTCCAATCCCCGAGTATTGAGTACGTGAGTGCGGGAAGCGAAAGCCCGCTCGAAGTGAATACGGGGACACGGGGGGTGAGTTGGCGAGGAAAAGCGCCCACCAACGAGGCGTCTTTTAACTTGCTCTCGGGCGATTTTGATTTTTTGAAACTCATGCGGATGGAATTGGTCGAAGGGCGTGATTTTGACCCCGCTTTTTCTCGTGATTCCTTTAACTACATTATCAACGAAAAAGCCCTAGAGGTCATGGGACTCGATAACCCAATTGGGGAAGAGCTGAGCTTTTGGGGCAATACGGGGAATATTATCGGCGTGGTGAAAGGCTTCCACAGTGCTTCTTTGTATTCGCCCATCGACCCGTTGATTATTCAAATTCGTCCCAATTGGAATCGAACCCTATTTGTAAAAACTAAACCCAATCAGACTGCCGAAGCCATCGCTGCTTTAGAAGAAGTTCACAGCCGTTTGAACCCCGCCTATCCATTTGATTATCAGTTTTTGGATAACGACTACGCAGCGGTTTACCAAAGCGAACAAACGGTTGGGCAACTCGCTTTTTTGTTTACCCTATTTGCGATTATTATTGCCTTTATGGGATTGCTGGGCTTGTCTATTTTTGCGGTGCAGCGTCGCCTAAAAGAAATAAGTGTTCGAAAAGTATTGGGGGCGGGTATAGGCCAATTAGTGACTTTGCTGTCGAAGGATTTCGCTTTGCTTATATTAGTGGCTTTTGCGGTAGCTAGTCCGATTGCTTATTGGGTGATGAACAGTTGGTTGAGTAATTTTGCTTTTCGTACGGCCCTTAGTTGGGAAGTTTTTTTGTTTACGGGTGGAATTATGTTGCTGATTGCGCTATTGACCGTTGGGTTTTATGCGCTGAAAGTAGCTACTATTAATCCCATTCAACCTTTGCAGTCGGAGTGAAAGGGGCTTCTAATTTGTTGCCAACCACTGTAAAAAAGCAGTCGATTTTTGCTTGTTGACTAATATTTTTTCCGAAAAATCAACTTTTAAATGGACTAGTAACTTCCGATGAAAATATTGTGAAGCGTGGTCAATGGCCGTTCGATGTACTAAAAATTGGCGATTGGCTCGAAAGAAGTTAGGGGTAAACTTATCTTCTAGCTCACTCATTGTTTGGTTAACTAAGTGCTTTTTCTTACCAAAGGTATAGGAAAAAACATAGCTGTCCTCCACAAAGAAAAAGGCGATTTCCTTGATAGGTATTGGGACGATTTTTTCACCTTGATGAATAATTATTGAGGTAGGTGGAGCAGATGGGGACGTGGCAGGCGGTTGTAATAATTGAGAAAGTGCAGTGAGGTCAATTTGCTTAAATTGCCGTTCAAAGGCGTGGTATTTTTTCAAAGCATCCGCTATATCTGCTCGTTTGAAAGGCTTTAAAATATAGTCAATACCCATGGTATCGAAGGCTTTGAGGGCATATTCGTTGTAGGCGGTGCAGAAAACGATTGGACAATTGATATTTATTTGTTCAAAAATTTCAAAACTTTGTCCATCGGTTAGTTGAATATCCGAAAAAATGAGGTCGATAGCGGGTTGAGTTTGCAAAAATGTAACTGTGCCGGCAACAGAATCGAATATACCGATGATTTCCGCCGACGGTTCAATGGACAGCAAGGTGTTTCGTAAATCTTTGGCCGTCCACTTTTCGTCTTCAATGATTAGTATTTTCATGGCACTAGTAAGGGGATAGTTACGCAAAAATAATTGTCGGTATCGTCTATTTCGATGGTCTTATCAGCAACTAACGCATAGCGTTTTTCCAGATTTTTTAAGCCAACGCCCTTGCGTTCAGTCACTTTAAAACCTACTTTTTTATTCCAAATTTTCAGTCGATTCTGCTCGTAAGTAATCGAAAAAGTCATCGGATTGTTCTCATTAAAATAATTATGCTTAAAAATGTTTTCCACTAAAGATTGCAGCGAAAAAACGGGTAATCGTTGGGTTAAAATGTTTTCGGGTAAGTCAACTATATAACTAAAAGCGTTTTCAAACCGAATCGCTTGTAATTGTAAATAACTTTCAGTAAAGGCCAATTCTTTTTGCAGAGTAGTGGTGTTAATTGTTTGGTTTTCAAAAGAATAGCGTAGGAAATCGGAAAGTTGTAAAACGTATTTTTCGGCTAATCGTGTATTTTCGGTCACTAAAGATTTTAATACGCTAAGCGCATTGAACATAAAATGTGGCTGCAATTGATTCTTCAATGTTTGCTGCTGTGCCTCTAAATTTTCAATCGTCAACTGATTCATCTTGGTTTGGAGTTGTCGGGTCGCTTCTCCAGAACGGAATGTTTCAATAATCACCCAAATTATGATATAGACTACGATAGAGTTGACAATCGGGTATATAGGAGACTCTAGCGGAACTTTTGTGAGTTGGGTATTGGGAGCGAATAGTATAAGCAGCGGTAATCGCAAGATGATGGTAAAAAGATAGCCAAACAAGTATAAATAAATACGCCGAACGTGGCCGTAATTGACCACTAGAAAGATGTTGACTGCCCAATGTATTAACACGTTGAGGGCAATTACTCCGCCAAAAAGAACCGATTCTTCTCGACTAATTTGACCAGATAGGTAAATGGGCATTACGCCGTACAGGGCAATTAGCGGTGAGGTAAGGATGGCGGTATATATCAGTTTTTTTACCAAAGTTTGAATGGACTTCGTAATTATTTCCCCAAATATAAGGCATCTCTCGCAGACTGGAGCTATGCGGGCTGAACATACGCTACGGGTAAGTAGGCTTGATGCAAGTGACTAAAATCTTTGTCGGTCGTGAGTAAGGTGAGGTTGAAATGGCTGGTAATTGCCGCAATCCATAGGTCATTTTTGCCCATGTTGCGTGCGGTAAATTCGTGGTTGGGTATTTTTATTTTTGCTTGACTGAAGGCATCTATGTCGCCGTATTTGTCAATGATTTCTTGAATGTTAATATCTACTACATAACATTTTTCTAATAATTCGTTGATTAGGTTTCTTTTTCTTTGTCCAATTCCATTTCGTTTAACAAAGGAATCAAGTTCCCCTAAAGTGACTACCGAAACAAAAAGCGTATTTGATGATTTTGAGTTCAAAAAATCGCTTTCAATTTTTCGAGAAGTAGCTCCTTTTCGGCAATAGGCAATAAAAATATTCGTATCTAGTAAGTAATTCATTATCAGTCAAGTGAATCCAGTAATTCTTCTAACGATTCTTCCCATTCTACCTCTTCAATTTTCTTTCGAAATTCTTCAAAATTCATTTCTTTTACCGTCTGCCCCGCTTTAATATCCTCTAAAGTCACTCCCATTCTAATCTCAGTCACGGGGATATTGGGTTCGGGACTAGAGGGTAGTGGCTGTACTTCTCGGTACAACGAGCGCAACCGCCGAATATCCGAAATGCCCATGATTAAATCAATTAGTTTGTAGCGTAAGGATTGTAATTCATTCACAATAGTAAAATTTTTAGGGTCTTTGACAATTTTTGCAAACAGTAGCTTTTTT
>JBCCQK010000069.1:0-23347 GCA_039024375.1 Bacteroidota bacterium | reverse complement strand
CTTTGTTCGGGATTGTATCAATTAGGCTGTGATTTTATCATCGACGTTCAACTACAAACCGAAAAACAACAACGAGAAAAAATACTTATCGATGCCTTATCGAAACGTAATTACGACTTGTTTCAAGGAACTAGTCGTCAATTAATCCGAGAAATAGAAGACTCCCAATACTATTTGGACGAATCCGATTTTCTATTACTGCATCAATTAAATCATGACTTATATCATCATTTAGAACGGGACAAGTACCATATCAACCAGATAGAATTAGAACAGACTTGGGCAAATTTGGATGCCTTTTACGGACTTTCCCAAGCGAAAATAATGGCCCTCAAAACGGGTAACAAAAATATACTCAATAAAAAAGAAAGCGGTGCCAATAGCCATTCATTATCGCTGAAATCATTATTTCAATCGGCTAATACGCTCCATAAATCCAAGGAGACCAACGCCTATTTTGAGTTAAAAAAAGAAGTATTTGACCATTGGGAGCAACTGAAAAAAAGACACCAAACGGATTTGTTGCTACACTTGCTTAACTTCACGTACACAAATGAGGTGATACAAAAAGACTTCGGTCACGAAGAATCATTTGATTTGCTCAAACGGGGCGTAGAACATCAATTATTTGTAATTAATGGAAAAATGCGCCCCGTCGAATTTTTTAATGTGGGGGTCTTAGGATTTGCTTATGGTGGAGATAGCTGGACAGAAAATTTCTTAGCTACTCACCGACAATATTTGGACGATAGCCAATTGGATTTTCTAATTCCCTTAATTTATGCACACAAAGCCAATTTCGAAGAAGATTACGAACAGGTGATTGAGCTACTCCACAACGTTAATCCTACTAATCAGCTTCTTTATTTTCCTAAAATCAAGACGTTGCTTATAAGAGCCTACTTCGAAGGTGTACTGAAAGGAGAAGACACCTACGCTACTCGCCTACATTACGAAATGGATTCTTTGCGGAAAATGATGGAAGGAAGCAGCAAACTACCTTCAACAAAAACAATAGCCTATCTGAATTTTGTAAAACTGCTCAAAAAGTTAATCATCCTTATAAAAAAAGAGGACAAATTTGCTGTGCATCTGGCAGGATTTGAGCAGCTATACAAAGAGACAAGTCCGATAAAATTCGGAGGATGGTTGTATAAAAAATTTAACAAAATGAAAAGTGTTGCTCCAAAATGAGGCAACACTTTCTACCTTGTTAAATATCTACGGCATCACCGTCAATGATGAACATAGAAATAGCATTCCGTGAAGTCATAACGAAAAAATTTGCTGCATTCGGCCTTTCAAAAAACGGGGAGCCTATCTTGTCGAGCGACCAAACTGACACAGTGCTTCCCTTAGGAGTCGGGGCGACCAACCTCGATTCCTTTCCCGCCTTTTGCCAAGCGACGCAAGGTTATTGAAATAGTTACTGGATACTAGTTGCTGGATTCTGGTTGCTAGCTACAAGCGCATAGTATCTAGTACCTAGTATCTAGTATCCAGTATCAGAGACGAACGAAACAGTCCATGAGTATTTGTTTTCGACTGCGGGCTACGGCCAATTCCTCTCCGTTGCTCATTTTCACACAGTTGTAGCTATTGTTAATATAGCCGACCGCATGTTCCAAATTCACAAGGTGAGAAGCGTGGATGCGGACGAAATAGTCGCTTTGTAGGCTACTTTCTACCTCTTTTAAATTCTTGGATACGGTCAATTTTCGGCCGCCTTCCAGATAGATGTGTGTGTAGGCGCCTTCGGAACAACAATATAAAATCTCGCTTTCTTGGACGAAACGGAGGCCCGTTCGGGCGGTGATAGCTAGGTAAGTGTTGGACATGGTAGTGTGATAACTATTTAGAAACGAGCTTTTTGGGGCTAACATTCCAAAAATAGGAGAAGCAAGAAGAAGAAGAAAGAGTCAATGTACGAAGCCCCCGTTTGACTGTAGGAAAAGGTGATTTGGATGTAGGAATTAAATCAAAGGTAAGATTAAGACTACCTTGGTTCCTGTGGATTGCTTACGGTCATCCACTAAATCATTAATAGTCAAGGAAGGTTGAAAAGAAAGTTGATGCTCAGTGGCTAATAAGTTAAGTCGTCGTTGAGTGATAGTGATAGCTTTGGATTCGTGGGTCTCGGCTTTATGCTTCCGTGCCGCTTGCCGACCAACGCCATTATCCGCAATCCGGCAAATCAGTTGTTCATTTTGGATAGTAAAACCAATATTGATACGCCCCTGTCCTTGCTTGTTAGAGAGGCCATGCCAGATTGCATTTTCCACAAATGGTTGTAAAATCATGGTTGGAATCAATACCTCATCCGTGTCTATATCTTCTGCTACTTCAAATTGATAGTGAAACTTTTCTTCGAATCGCATAGCTTCTGCTTGCATATATTGCTCTAATAATTCGATTTCTTCGTATAGCGATAAATAGGGTTCCTCCGCCACCATTAATATTTTTCGCATCAGCCGAGCGAACCGCCCCAAGTAGTCGTTGGCCGTCGCAACATCCTTTTGCAGCAAGTAGCTACTAATAGAATTCATACTGTTAAAAATAAAATGTGGATTCATCTGTAAGCGCAGTACGGCCGTTTCTGTCTCCGCTGCTAATTGTTTGTATTCGGCCTCTTTTTGTCGAAAATCTGCCTCTTTTTGAATTTGCTTCACCCGACTGCGATAAATTACATAGACGATTCCTACGGCGCCTAGAAAAACCAAAGTCCGGAACCACCACGTTTGATACCACGGCGGAAGGATGGTAATGTCGAGTTGAGCAGGATTATTAGACCAAACGCCATCTGAGTTAGTAGCATCTATCTCAAAAGTGTACTGTCCAGGAGTCAAATTAGCGTAACGAGCAAAGTTCTCCGTACCAGAATGTACCCACTCGGTCTCGGCGGGAGTAATCCTATATTTGAATTGGTTAGCACTTGGGTCGGTGTAGTCAAGCGCAGCGAAGCGAAAAGATAGCGTGTTGTTGTCGTAGGGTTGAGTAATAGATTGGAGCATGGTGGTATTGGCTGCTTCGGTTTGGTCGCAAATTAATTTTTCTTTGGGGGGGGTATCGTTGATTAAAATGGAAGTTATAGTCGGGCGAACGGGAGTGGAATCGAGTTGGATTTTAGATGGATTGAACGTAACTAAGCCGTTAACGGTACCAAAGCAAAATTGCCCCGAACTGGTTTTGAAAGAAGACCAAAAGTTGAATTCGGTAGTAAAAATACCATGCGTTCTCCCGTATTTGTTCATTTTTCCATTGGTAGAATTGTAGGCCCAAATACCTTCGGTACTTGATAACCATAGGTTTTTATCATCGGTAGTTAGCAAGCCTCGAATCGAAATTGGTTTTTCAATCGGGCTTTTGAAAAGCTGATAGCTGCCTTTTTGGTATTTTAGTTCAAAAAGTTCGTTAGTACTAGCAATCCAAAAATCTCCGTTTTTAATTTTTGGTTGAATATCTTCTATAAAGTCGTCAAACTTTAATTCTTGATGCACCTCGTATTCATTTCCGTTTTTTTTAAAGACGATGAATCGCCTATTTTTCTCATTAACTATCAAAATTTGTTCATCTGGATACTCAAGCACCCAAGTGAAGCCCATCTGATTATCAAGAAGTAGATTTGTTTTGGTAAGCTGTAAACTATCATCCACAGTAAATATACCTCTGTGAGTTGTGACAAACAACTGTCCTAATTGTGTCTGAGTTATTTTAGAAACGGGTGGTACTTTTCTGTATTCATCATTTCGGAAGTTAACCTGTTTGAAGTCAAGCGAATTTTTGGTTTTAACGAATAAGCCTCTTTGCGTTCCAATCCACACATTGTCGTCTTTATCAACGGTTAAATCGTAAGGAGCATTACCGAAGATTTGGTTACTGTAAGTATTTATGATTGAAAATGATTGCTCCACCGACGGTTCTGCTTCAATTACTCCATTTTGAGTGAGCAACCAAAGATGCCGCTGTGAATCCTCTCCAATAGAGCGAATATTTTGTTTTTTCATTAATCTATTTTCCTCTTGAAAAATAGTTTGGAATTTTTTAGTACTTATATCCGTATAAAAAATACCGTCATTAGCCGTTGAAAGCCAAACAGTACCATCTTTGAGTAAGCTGATTCTGTCTATGGGTATTTGAGAGATTAATTTATCCTTTGAGGTGTACAGTCCAATTTTATCAATCCCATTTTCAATGAGATTATAGCGATAAAGATGATTGTTTTTAGTACTCAATAAATAGCCGTTTTCTTGTAAGGCGACCAAATTAGTAACGTGGGTAATTTTTTCTTTTTGAACGTTTTGGAAAGTTTCCATCGTTTTATCCCATAACAAAAGGCCTTTATTAGTTGCAAGCAGTAGCTTGTCCTTACCAGCAGGCGATACGGTGTACACAGTATAATTTTCCAAGTACCTTTTTCTTTTCATCACGCCACCCATTTGGTTTAGATGCACTATTTGAAAACCACTTCTACTATTTAGGATTAGTATTTTTTCGTCGGAAGAAACGTTGAGTAATTGACAACGGACATTTAAAGGAAATTTTTTTGTCTTAGCGATAATTGTGTCCCGCTGTATATCAAAAAGATACAAAAAGTTATCGTTCCTAATCCATAAAATTTGGGTCGAATCATCAAAGAATAAAATGTAAAAGTCGCCCTCTAAAGAGCTACGTTTCCACTGTAACTTTTTTTGCTCAAAAGCATCATTTTGTGGGTCATATTTGTACAGGTTTTTGTTGGTCCCAAACCACATAAACCCATTAGCATCTTCGTAGAAGTTCGTTAAGATATTCGATTCTTGTATCCAGTTTTCCTTTTCTTTATTTGGCAAATATTGCTCAATACTTTTACCATCGAATTTATTTAGTCCGTTGATAGAACTTATCCAAATATGCCCACTATTCGTAAGGCGAATGTGTCGATTATAAGATTGGGAGGTTAGGTTATCCTCTAGCGTTAGTTGATTGGCAAAAAACAATTCTGTTTGACCACAAGCTATGGAAGCGATTAAAACGAAAAAAAATAGAAAGAGGAACGCATATATCCTGACCATAAAGCAGATAAATACGCAATATACTTATTATTATTTATGAATCGAAATAAGTTTCTACGTCAAGTATCTATCAACGGCTTATCAAAAAACGCAATTGGAGGGCCGTAAAAAAAACCTCCCCCTTGAAACTCCACTACCTGAGGAAAACGAAAATCTTTTTCTCGCTCTTTTCCACAATTGTGAACACTATTCCATTTCTGTTTTTGTAGGAGTTGATTTTCTGAAGCCTGTCCTGCTATTGGGTCTATCCCCGTAGGCTCTACTGGAAATTCTTTTTTATAGTAGAAGGAAGGATTGTCATTGCACCAATATTTTTGAGTATCGACAAACTGTCTTTTCAAATTCTTTTGATAGCACATAAAGAGTAATCCTTCATTTGGAGGAAGTTTTTTGTCGTTACAAACTGAACTGGGATAGTCGTACGTTACGGAACGTCGAACAATAGCTTTGGGAATATTGGACGTATCATATTTAATTTTTATCTCCTCCGAGTTTTCAATGGACGTAGTGATTCTTGGGTTCGATTTTCTTATATGGGCGTGAAAAGGGCACTTTAAACCCTCTTTATCCTCCAATTCGTAAATGGATTTTTCAATAAAATTATGTTCCGCTAGATAATCGCTATTAAACGAATTTTTGTTAAATCGCTTTACTTTCTCTCGCTCCATTTGGTTGAGATAGGGAGTGGAAGAAATAGAAAGGGGTACTCCATTTCTGAATCTACCCATCACTTGTGCCTCAGCAAAGGCTCGATTACAGCCCAAAGCTATCTTAAGTTCTTCAATTGCTTGGTGAAAAAGAGGTACATTTTGTTTTAATCTCCTAAAGACTAGATAAGTTCCATAATGTTCATCAAGCACAAGCTGCCAAGGTCTATTTTTCTTGAATCTGGTTTTATTTTCTTTGTAAAAAAAAGGAATAGTTGTAATGCCGTCCCGAAATCCAAAAGGCTCAACATCAATCTTGATGCGTTTACCATTGTATTTCTTTTCATAATAACTCCTTTGTCCAAAATCTATGTGGTTGATAAATCCACCAATTTCGTTTAGTTCTTGCTCAATTTTGCGAACCATTTCCTGTATTTTATCCAAATTATCACAGGCAACTATGACCAACGCATCTAAAGCGTGCGTTTTATACTCGGGCGACCAGTCTTTTTGTGGTATATCATTTAAATCGGATATTTTGGATATATTGGCCATACCTGTCCAAAAACAGCGGTCTTCAGGATAGCAAGCCAAGGTCTTTTTGGTATTAGGTCTTGGAGGGACATACCTTGGTTGCTCTTCATCGAAGCCCGTAAAATCATTGTGTCCATAGCCTAGCTTATTGAATCCGTCTTTTGAAAAGTAGGTGCAACATATCAGAGCATCTGATTGCTTTTGCTTATTATCCACTTGCTTAATTTGTTCATAGGTAGAAGTTATTCGCTCCTTTTGTTTGAAACGAATCCAATCAGCAATCTCTTCTTTTTTTGCTTCTCCAAAATTAATAAAGATACAGTACACAAAATCTCTTCCGTGGCCTTTCATAGCAATACCTTGGGCTTGCTTGAGTATTCTATCAGTTAAACTGTTTTTCATTTAAGACTCGCTTTTCAAGTGCATACACACCGTTTTTCACAGACTATAAATTAAAAGTACGGTAATCAACCCGTGTTCCTTTACCACTAAAATCATCCTCCCCTGGACAAGAAAGTGCAATTGCGATTTCGATACCTTCTTCGTTTAAAACGACATAGTTCGGAGACTTACTTCCTGGCTCCATTGTAGTTGCATAAATATGGTTGGCTATATCGGCGTCTCTCAAAACAATACACAAATAAGGAAATAATTGTTCTACACCATTCTTCTTTAACTGCATTGTTCTAATGGTTATACCGTATTGGTTTATATCCTTCTCGTCCCTTTCAGCCATTTTTTTGACATTCTCCAGTAAGTAAGCTATATCTTCAACATGAAAAATCAATTTGTCATATTCTCCAATTGGATTGCTGCTATTATTAGCCGCTTCTTGCACCTCATAAATAAACAAATCTTCTTTTTCTCCCTCATTTAACGCTACCTCCTGTTGTTTGTCTATCAAGTTCTCTTTTTCGCTTGACAGATTCGCTATTTCATCTTCTTGCCCTGATACTTCTTGGAGTGATGATAATTCCATTTCGATTTGCTGCTTTCTTGCCTCCATCTCTTTGAACTGGTTGTTCTTTGTACGCAATTCTTCTCCAGTTACTCTTTTGATAAACTTATTAATTGGAAAATAGGCCATATTGTATGTTATCTTTAGTTAAATATTACCTAGAATCACTTCTAGTTTTGACTGTATTCTTTTTGTTATTTTTAGTGTGTCTTTATTATTCATTTTCAAATAGCCTCCACCTTGTTTTACAAACCGCTCCACGTACTTCAAATTTACCAAATGCGACCGATGCACCCGCATAAACTCCTCGTAGGGCGCAAATTGTTCTTCGTATTCTCCTAAATTTACCGATGCAAGTAACTTTTTAGGGCTGTCGGCAAAGGTAAATTCTGTATAATTCTGCTTGGCTTCCAGCCGTACAATATGCTTGACTTGCTTGTAAATAATACCTTCTGAAGTCGAAATCGCCAAGCGAGTCGGCAACTTTTTTTGTTGTAGCAACTGAAACGTTTCGAGCATTAATTCGAGCTGTTTTTGGGAGATTTGCTGCTTAATTTTTTGTTGGGCTCGACCAATTGCCTCCGCCAACTCATCGCTAATAACAGGCTTCAGTAGATAGTCTAGTGCGCCAAATTTGATGGCTCGCCGAGCGTATTGATTGTGCGCAGTGACAAAAATCACTTGAAAAGCCACCTCTCCAAATTTTTGCAGTAAATCGAACCCCGTTCCATCGGGCATTTCAATATCTAAAAAGACCAAATCAGGTTGATACTGTTCTATCAATTGATACCCTTCCGCCACATTATAGCCCTTGCCCATAATGTTGACGAACGGATATTGCTGTTGTAGTTGGGTTTCCAATGCCAAATGACTCTGTGGCTCATCGTCGATAATTACTACCTTCATATTTGATTATGTGCTACGTTTTTCCTCAAAAAAAGAAAAAACGGACAAAATCAAAAGTTTTCATTTGGTTTTCTTATTTGCTAAGGTAGTGTTTTGTTAAGATAAGCAAACGCACAATGTATCAGTTGGTATATTTTTGTTTATAGTTGGTTATGTATAGTTTATAATTAGCGATATATAGTTCACAAATGGTAATAGAAACTAGCTCTGATAATCAGGTTCTCTTCTATATATCCCTATTAACCGTATCAATTTCTACTCTAACGAGAAAAGATAGAATATTGAATGGAAAAGTAAAGTCCTAACACATTTTTTGAAACCAAAATGGCGTCTGGTGGATTAAGAAATTCTTCATTGACTTTGTATCCTTTACTCAATCTATCAACATTTCCGAAAACTATTCCGCCGCCTACTAGTAGTTTCTCTTTTTCTCCAAATGCTAATCCTCCTCCCAAAAATAGCCTTGGTTTCAAACTTTGGCTAATTGATACTCCACCGCCAATCCCCAAAAAATACCAAGTATTTTCCTTCTTGCTCCTTTTCCCAAAGTTAATCATTGCATTTGGTCCAAATTCAAATAGACTTTTGGATTCCTCAATAATTCGATAAGTGCCGCTTTGTGTAATTGAAACTGAATGAGGTTTCTCTACCAATAATGCACTAAGGTATGTTCCCGCACTAACAGACCAGAAAGATTTCTTTTTTTGAATTGGAAAATGGTATTTAGTGTAGTAAGATTGTAGTCTAGAGTTAGAATCTCTAGGTGTTATTTCAATGGATAGTTCGTGGCTATCTCCGTTAAAATGAAATGTACTGGATTCATAGGTATAGCTAATATTATCTTTTTCAATCAATCTATTCACAACTTTTAAGAAATTTTCACTACTAACATTTTCTTCAAAATTTTCTAAAATTAGAAGTTGCTCAACATGAACTTTTTCAAAGATGCTATCAACATTAGTAAGCGTATCTTTATTATTCAGTTCCAAACGTAGTTGAAGCATGCTTAAATAAAAATTATCATATTCTTTTTCAATCGATTCACGAGTATTGAGAACAGATTTTTTAATTTGATTGAACTTATTGTCTAAACGATTTATATCAAAAACAATATTGGAAACATTTGAGTATAGTGTACCTGTACGATTCCTAATTTTATCAGATAAAATATATTTTCCGATTTCAATATCTAATTCTCGAATACTATCTCTAATAGAAAATAGACTATCGTTATGCTTACTGGTCGCTTTTAAAAAGGCTCTATAGTTCTCGATAAATTCTTTTTTGAACCGTTTTCTATTGAGTAGCTCTTCTTCTTTTTTGTTTATTAGCTTATTTAATTTTTCCTGTATTTTTTTCCATTCTCTTTGACTTAAAACTCTTCGTTTAGGTTTTTGTGAGTTTTCTTTATAAATAACATAACTGAAAAGGTTTTCAGATTCTGAAATATATTCCGGTTCTTTTTCTTCATTATCCTCTATCCTGACAAGTAACTTTATATTTTCGTCAAGATTAAGTCCCTCTAGCCCCTCAAAAGTAACGCTTTCTTCAACTTGTACACTAGACTGTGTTTCCACAATCAGGCTTGCTGGTGCTATAAGACTTACTAAATTACTCAATGTGGTGAAATTCACCTTATCGAAAAAGTTTGAAAGTGGGTTAGTGGAGCGTACCAAAGAATCCTTCCCATTGAGCCTTATATCGTACCAATCTGTATTTATGTTGTCAATAACTATCTTATAGAAATCGCCTTTACTAATAGAATTTGGGTACTTACCATGTTCAAATGTTTTATTTTTAAAGTCATATTTGATGATTTTTGTTGATTGTGCGTGACTGTATATCGAAACATGTAGAATCACTATCAAAAAAAGTAAGGTATTCAGTACTCTAATAATTTTCATTTTGCTTCGCTTTAAAATTATTTTCAAACTCCCAGATGTTTAGTTTTACTGAGCCCAATTAACATGAATGGCTGCTCACAAAACAATTTGATATTCCGCAAAAAACTGCTTTGTAATTTAACCATACTAGTTCTTATCGTTTACAAATCTAGGTCAAAACCTGTCCAGAGTCCCAGTGTTTCTTATAATCCTACCCATTCCCTTTACAATCCCCCCCATCCACTTTATAACTGGTAACCCACCCCCAACAAAAAAACAGCCAACCACCCCAAAGGCAACTAGCTGTCTTTCCAAATAAAAACCTTAAAAACCCTCAACTTCTAATTCTGCACATAAATCGTTTGCTTTTTCTCATAGTACTTACCGCACTTCGTCTTGTACTTACACTTCAAGACGTACGTCCCGGGCTGCATATTGCGCAGGTAATTATCGCCACTCGAATTAGGCTTACACCATTCGTAGGGATAACTCGTTTCTTTGCGGATGTACTGATTATTGACCCGTAGTTCCATCCATTCAATGTCTTGGTATTTCTGAGGATTGACTTTGACGTATAAATTGGTGCCCTTAGGGTAATATTGCTGATTGGGATATTGATAGCCAGCGTCCCAGATGCAAGCGTTTGTGTGGCCACCGCCGTTATGACCACCGTCGATGTACACCGTACAAGCTTTTTCGTGGTATTTCCCGCATTTATCTTTCAGCTTTACTTTGATATTGTAAGTACCCGCCTGCATATTTTTTAGGTAGTTATCGCCACTCGAATTGGGCTTACACCATTCGTAGGGGTAACTCGATTCCTTTCGAACGTACTGGTTATTGATGTACAACTCGGCCCACTCGATGTCTTGGTATTGCTGCGGGTTGATTTTCACGTAGAGGTTCTTTCCCTTTTTGTAGTGACTTCCACATTTGAAATTGTAGGTAAAATTGCCGTTGCAATAGCTCCCGCCGCCCGTGTGGCCTCCGTCGATATAAACGGTACAGGCTTTTTCCATGTATTTGCCACAGCGGTCCTTCACTTTTACTTTAATGTTGTAGGTGCCAGGCTGCATATTGCGTAGATAGTTATCGCCACTCGAATTGGGCTTGCACCATTCGTAGGGATAGCTAGATTCCTTGCGGACGTATTGATTATTGATGTACAACTCGGCCCAAACGATATCTTGATATTTCTGCGGATTAAGCTTCACGTAGAGGTTTTTACCCTTTTTATAGTGGCTACCACATTTGAAATTGTAGGTAAAATTGGCGTTGCAGGCACTCCCGCTGCCCGTGTTCCCACCGTCGATATAGACTACACATTTTTTCTCGTGGTACTGACCACATTTGTCTTTTACCTTGACCTTTATGGTGTAATTACCAGGCTGCATGTTACGCAGATAGTTATCACCTCCCGAATTAGGCTTGCACCACTCGTAGGGATAACTCGATTCCTTGCGGACGTATTGGTTGTTAACGTACAATTCTGCCCAGTCGATGTCTTGGTACTTCTGTGGATTGATTTTGACGTAGAGGTTTTTACCCTTTTTGTAGTGGCTACCACAATTAAAACTGTAGGTAAAATTCCAGTTGCATCCGAAGTCGTCTGCCGAAGTCGTTTTTCCTTCTAACTGAAAAACAAACGGTAAGCAAAACAGACACATAAACAATAGCTTTTTCATAATTTCCTTTTTTGTTTGATAATTTGCGAAGCTTGACCAAAAAATATTGGCCTTTCGATGGGTAGTGTTTTCAAACAGAAAACCGTACCCAACGCAGCAACATGGAGTGATGATGAAAACGTAAAATTTTCGAGTTTAAAAAATTGTTGGTAGGAAAACAGTAAAGTAGGAAGTAGCTATTAGACGGGTGTGAGAAAGGCGCTTTGGTCCTTTTTACTTTTTGTTAATAGAAATGGCCTTTCTCCGATAAATGTAAGCAATAAAAAGAAAAAATCCAATCAATGGTGCCCGCTTTGCTGATTTTTATCAGAATTGGATAGGAATTCGAGGCGTCATGTAGAATAATAGTTGTTGAGGAGTCGCTTAATTAACAACTACAAGGGCGCTTGAAGCAATTCTATGGTCGTCATGGCATTGTATTTAAAACCGTAACTACTCAGCAATTCTGACTTTTGTTGATAAATCATGCTTTATGCAGAAGACATTGTCAAAACTGCGCTCGAAACAGAACGCTATGTGCTTTGTGAACTCTCCATAAGCGTACGCTACCGTATGGTCGGACACGTCTGTGCATCCCTTTGTGGTAAAAAAATGAGTGCTGAGTAGTTACTTAAAACCAAAAAATCAAGCCAACAAATCCTGCACCACCTTCCCATGCACATCCGTCAACCGGTAGCGGCGACCTTGGAATTTGTAAGTCAATTGCTCGTGATTAATCCCCAATAGGTGCATCAAAGTCGCCTGAAAATCGTGAATATGTACCCCATTCGATTGAACGTTATAGCCAAAGTCGTCGGTAGAACCAAAAGTGAAACCCGCTTTAACGCCCGCCCCCGCCATAAAAATCGTAAATCATTTGGGATGGTGGTCTCGACCGTAATTATCGACGGTTAGCTTCCCTTGCGAATAGGCCGTTCGACCAAATTCACCGCCCCAAATCACCAACGTATCTTCCAAGAGACCTCGCTGTTTCAAGTCAGTGATTAACGCTGCCGTCGCTTGGTCGGTTTCTTTGCATTGCTTTTTAATAGCACCGGGCAATCCACCGTGCTGGTCCCAACCTTGATGATACAACTGGATAAACTTCACCCCTTTTTCGGCTAGTCGTCTTGCCAAAAGGGCATTAGCCGCATAGGTCCCCGGTTGGCGACTGTCTTCGCCGTACATATCGTAAATATAATCGGGTTCGCCTTTGGTATCCGTCACTTCGGGAACGGAGGTCTGCATCCGATAGGCCATTTCGTACTGGGCAATTCGTGCTTCAATTTCGGGGTCGGCCACTTGGTCAAATTGCAGTTCCTGCAACTTTTTCAAGTAATTCAACTGGTCTCGGCGGGATTGATTGGTAATACCGTCGGGATTATTAAGGTACAAAACGGGGTCTTTACCCGCTCGAAATTGCACGCCTTGGTGTTCTGATGGTAGAAATCCGTTGCCCCACAATCTCGAATAAAGAGGCTGGCCAAACTTATTTTTGGTCACCAATACCACAAATCCGGGCAAATTCTGATTATCCGTTCCCAAACCGTAGCTCAGCCAAGAACCAATCGACGGCCGCCCCGCCAGTTGACTACCCGTTTGAATGAACGTAATGGCAGGGTCGTGGTTTATCGCTTCGGTGTACATCCCTTTGACAAAGCACAATTCGTCCACAATTTTCGCCGTATGCGGCATCAATTCACTCACCCAAGCGCCGCTTTCTCCGTGCTGTTTGAAATCGAACACCGACCCTGCTAACGGAAAATTCGCCTGTCCACCCGACATCCCCGTTAGTCGCTGTCCCGCACGGACGGATGGCGGCAAATCTTCCCCGTTCATCTTTTTTAATAACGGCTTCGGGTCAAATAAATCCAATTGCGACGGTCCACCACTTTGGAACAAATAAATGACTCGTTTTGCTTTCGGTGCAAAATGAGGTTTACCCAAAACACCGCCGAATCCACCCAACGTCTTTTGATTCGAACTCGCCAACGCACTAACGGGATTTATCAAAGACGCCAGTGCAGCCGTTCCTAATCCCATGGCGGTCTTCGCTAAAAAATCTCTTCGGGAATGTATCTTTTCGTAATTATGACAGTGCATATTTTGATGCTTTTTTATTTTGAACCGTTTTATTTTTCGACGCTGAGAAACGCTGCTTCGATTATGTTTTTTATTATGTTTTCCTTTTCTGGCGTACCCAAGACTGCATTCACTTTTAATTTTTATTTGTAGCTACTTAGCACTCTTTTTACCATAAAGTCCATACAGCTCATAGAGTCCATAAAGTTTTTTCGAGCGGTAGTATTGACTGTTTTTTACCATTTTGGCGTTTTCAATATAGGGGTAAGTAGTTACTTTTATTCTAAAAACCCGCCAACGGCTAATTCCATAAAGTAAACCGCTACCGCCGCATATACGCCTCATCGTGATTTAGAATCGTATTCGCCACCACCGCCAAAGCCGCCGTCGTCGTCCGATTCACCGATTTATCCAATGGAAACTGCCCTACTTCTAACACCTCTTTGGCCGCCTTAGCCGACTGCCCAAACCGCATTTTTTCCTGCTCGAATAATTCCGTAAGCAAACCGACTTCTTGTTCGGAAGGTTTTCTCCCCGTTGTGCTACGAAAAGCAAAAGTAATTTGGTCTGCTAGTGTTTCACCGCCCTCTTTTTGCATTCGTACTGCCAAAACTCTCGCTGCTTCCACGAATTGTGGGTCATTCAGCAGCACTAACGCTTGCAAGGGGGTATTCGTTTGTTCCCGTTGAACACTACATTTATCCCGTGAAGAGACATCAAAAGTGGTCATAAAAGGCGGCGGCGAAGTTCGACGAATAAAAGTATATAAACTTCGACGGTACAGCTTCTCCCCTACATCTTCTTTGTAGCGCAGTAATTCGTGCGAGAAGTTCCCCAAATCAATCCAAAGTCCTTCGGGTTGATAGGGTTTAACGCTTTCACCGCCTACTTTCTTCACCAACAGCCCACTAGCTGCTAACGCATTGTCCCGTATCATTTCGGCGGGCAGTCGGTAGCTAGAACTTCGGGCCAGCCACTGATTCAAGGGGTCCAATTCTTGATGTTCTGCCGTCATAATAGAAGACTGCTGATAAGTATGGGACAGCACCATTTTTTTGAGTAAGGCCCGTAAATCCCAACCACTTTCTTGGAACTCGACCGCTAAGTAGTCCAACAGTTCGGGATGTGTAGGTAAAGCGCCTTGACTACCAAAATCCTGCGGAGTGGTGACTAATCCTTTGCCGAAAATCATTTGCCAGTACCGATTGACTGCTACCCTAGCCGTTAGTGGATTAGCTTCGTCAAAAATCCACTGAGCCAGTCCTAGCCTATTTTGGGGAAATTCTTCCGAGAAAGCCCCAATCTTTGTTGGCGTCCCCATGGCTACTTCATGCTGCGGTTGGTCGTAAACGCCTCGATTTAGCAAATGCATGGGTCGCACTTCGGGCGTTTCTTCCATCACCATGACTTCCATCACGGGCGTCAATAACTGCATTTGTTTAGCCCGCAGTTGCTGCAACGAACGTTCGATAGATTTGACGGGGCTTTGGTTAGCAATTTGGTGTGCTTTCAGCAAATCTTCTTCGTTAGGAACGGCTTCCACTTCGGCTAACCAAGTCATTTCCAAAGGAGATAGGCGTCGGTCAAAAATCGTTAATTCGTCCAAACGGCCTTTAAAAATGCCTTCTTCTCCAGTGAAAGCCCGATAGCTTTTCCCAACTCGCAGTGGCCGACTTTCTAGCTCGTGATTACCTGCCCGAACGGGTAAAATAGATTTAGATAGTCGGTCGAAGGCAACTTCTTGTGCTGTTTTTAACCCATTGATATACAACTCAATACCACTCGCTTTTCCCGAACCGTCGTAGCTAAAAGCAATGTGCGTCCAAGTGTTCAATGGAATAGATTCCGTGGTTCGACGGTGAATGTAATTATGCGGCAAGCAATTAATTAGACGAGCTGCCAGACGGTTATTATTGTCCAAATAGAAGTCCCAACCTCGCCAAAAACTGTTCTTTTCGCCCGCATTGCCAACAATGACCTGCGTTTTTTTGTCGTCCGCCTGCGTGGTATAAATCCAAGCGCCAACGGAAAAAGGCTCCGTCATTTCGAATAAGCCCATTTTGTTCAAATAAACCTCATCGTAGCCCGCAGGAAAAGTAACCGCTTTTCCTTTTTTTCCTTCCACCAATTGCGGCGCTCCGTTGGAGGTACATCGACTGTTATTGTCAAAGGCTTTTATCTTTCGCTTTTGTTTGTTAGTCCGTTCCTGCATTTTATCAAACGGAAAATAACCGACCATTCCCTTCGGTCGCTTGGTGTTCGCAATCAATTGCTTGATGAAGGCCCCTTGTTCTTCCAACTGCGTTTTGGTCAGTGCTAACTGTTTTTCCTTGGCTTGAATTTTTTCGGTAATTTCGGCCAACTTCGCTTCAGTTTCCGCATCGGGTAAGGTCAACATTGGGCCATAATTTCCGTCGTCGCCCGTCATGCCCAACTCTTTTACATTATTAAAAAAAGCGGCTAACTGGTAAAATTCTTCTTGGGAAAAAGGGTCAAATTTGTGGTCGTGGCAGCGGGCACATTCCATCGTGATGCCTAAAAAAGCCGTCGCCGCCGTGTTAGAACGGTCAAAAACGTACTCCAAGCGGAACTCTTCATCGACCGCACCCCCTTCGGCCGTCATCGCATGATTCCGATTAAAAGCCGTTGCCAATTTTTGTTCCCTAGTTGCATTGGGTAACAAGTCTCCCGCCAATTGCCAAGTGACAAATTCGTCGTAAGGTTGATTTTCTTTAAAGGCTTGAATCACCCAATCTCGCCAGGGCCACATCAATCGAGCGCCGTCGGCGTGCATCCCGTGCGAATCGGCGTAGCGGGCCAAGTCCATCCATTCCATCGCCAACCGTTCGGCGTGGGCATCGGTGGCCAATAGCCTATCGACTACTTTTTCGTAGGCGTTGGGCGAATTGTCCGATAAAAAAGCGTCAATTTCCGCAACGGACGGCGGCAATCCCGTCAAATCCATATGTAGCCGTCGGAGCAATCGCTCTTTGTCCGCCGTTTTGGAAGGAGTTAATTGCTTATCCACTAGCTTTGTCCTTACGAAGTTGTCGATTTCATTATTTATCGGCCACTCTTTATTTTCTATAGTTGGCACAACCGATTTTTTAGGAGCAATGAACGCCCAATGGTCTTTCCATTCCGCTCCTTGCTCAATCCATTTAATGAGCATCGCCTTTTCGGATTCGTTCAAGGTTAGATGACTTTCGGGTGGAGGCATCATGTATTCTTTTTCTTCCGAAATAATTCGGTGATACACTTCGCTCTTACGCAAACTCCCTCTAACCAATGCGTAGCCGCTACTTTCCGTCAAGGGGGCAAAAGCCGCCGTTTCTTCGTCCAGTCGCAATCCCGCTTGTCGCCCCGCTTCGTCCATCCCGTGGCAAGACCAACAACGGTCTGACAGTATGGGACGGATGTGCAGGTTAAAATCTATTTTTTCGGGCAGTTCGGCGTAGGCTGCTTCTAAGTTTTCGGGAATACTCGGTTCGCAGCCAACGTTCATCAAACTCACTAGCAACAAAAGGAAAAGAGAAAACAGTGGTAATTTCGCAACGTTCATAAGTCCGCTTTTGAGGATTGTTTGCCAATAATTGGAAGGGAATAGTATTGCTTAAATTAGAAATGGTAAGATACAATTTTTTGGAAAAATGACTATACAGATTGAATGGATTTTTGCTAATTTCATAACTGCTAAGGAACGAGGGATAAATAACTTTTACATTTTGAAAGGAATTATTTTTGCTTTAGACGAGCGGAAAAATTAGGAGTTTATCGGGATAAATGACTGATTTTTTCGAGAAGTATAAAGTAAAAAGAAACCTTTCAAACGTAAAACTTATTTGTGCGTCGTTCCTTAGCACTGTTTTTTGACATAAAGTCCATAAAGTTCACAAAGTTCATAAAGTTTTTTCGAGTACTGGTATTGACAATTTTCGAGCAGTAGTATTGACTACTTTGTGCTATCGAAGCGTTTTCATTTGAAGGTGGTAAGTAGTTTTACCTAATTCTTATAATTAATTCAAGTTGTGAATGACGGTTAGAAAGCGATGCTTTGTCAGCATTTCTTTCTTTTAGACGCTTGAAAAGCGGGCAATACTGCTCTTAAAGGCAGGAAATACTGGCAAAGTATCGCCTGCTTGGGTAGCATAGACTATAGCCGACAAGCCTTCATTTAACAGTTGCAAACTGGCCGAGCAACCTTTATTTTTGTTTGATGAAAAACAATTTACCTACCATCCTACTCCTTTTATTATTTCCCATTTTTACCATAGGTCAAGCCAAAGAAGCCAATTTACTGGGCCGTTGGTTCGATAACAGCTTAGTGGGTTCCAATAACCACGATAATGCGTACAACGAAATTTGGGGCTATGCTACCAAAGGCTACGAATACGCCATCATTGGGTCAACGGCGGGCACTCATTTTATCGACGTAACCGACCCTCAAAATCCTTTCGAAGCGCACTTCGTAGCGGGTGCTGTTCAAGGCGGGGTTATCATCCATCGAGACTTTCACGATTATCAAGGCTATTTGTACGCCGTTGCCGACGAAGGAAATCGCAGCACTTTGCAGATTATGGACTTACGAAATCTACCAGAATCGGTCAACGTTGTTTACGACCAATCGGACATTTTCAGGACGGCGCACAATATATTTATTGATAGCCTTTCGGCAAAATTGTACGCATTGAGTACCCGAGGAGACGCCAACGGTTACGCCCCAATGCGGGTGTTTGACCTAGGTAATCCGACGCAACCGATAGAAATCGGCGCTTACCGAAACTTCGGTGGAATCCGCCCCAGTCACGTACACGACGCCTACGTGGAAGACGATATCGCTTTTCTCAATTTGGGTTTTGACGGCATGGCCATCGTCGATTTTCGAAATATGGATAATCCGACTACTTTGGGTACCGTCACCAGCTATCCTAATCAAGGGTACAACCATTCGGGCTGGTTGGCGGCGGATTGTAGTCATTACTACATGGCCGACGAAAATCACGGTTTTGACCTAAAAGTTATTAACACGGAGGCTCTATGCGACCCCGAAGTAGGGCAAACCTTCGACGCCGAAGTGGACAATCCAACGAGCATTACCCACAATCAAGTGGTCGCTTGCGATTATTTGTACGTTTCTTATTATTACGACGGCTTGCGAGTTTATGATATTTCAGATGCGGCCAACCCCGAATTGGTGCAATATTACGACACTTACGAACTGCCTAACGGTCGGCAATACCGAGGGGCTTGGGGTGTTTATCCTTTTTTGCCTTCGGGGAATATTCTAGTGTCCGATATGCAAAGTGGCTTGTTTGTTTTCGAAAGTATGGGCGACAATTGTGCGAGTCAACGTTCCAGTGCGAGTAGTTGTGTCCGTAGTCGATTGTGCCAAACGACTTCTACCACCAACCCACTATTTTTAGAAGCAGTCGATATTTTCCCTAATCCAATCCACGTTAGTACTTCACTTATCGTTAACCTTCCCGCTACATTATCCGACCTCCAAATTTCGTTACATACGACGGACGGGCAGCAGTTGCAAAATTGGCAGTTTGACAAATTAACCGTTCAAACGGGCGAAGTAGCTTTAAATCTTCCCGAATCCCTTTCGAAAGGGGTTTACTTACTATCTTTGCGCAGTACATCCTTCGTAGCTACTAAGAAATTGGTGGTTGCCGAGTAATAGGTTCTGGGTTCTGGATACCCAACGCTACCGTGCCGATACAGATGAGCAGAATTGTAAAAGTGCTGGAACCACTTTACTTATGAAAAATTTAGAATAAGCACTAATGCTTGTTCACTATGAGTGCATCTCAAAATGTCGCACAACTCGGAGAGTTGTATTACTTTTAGCAATCAACCGTAACATAACTCTCCGAGTTGTGTCAAATTATTTGAAGATACAAATTCCTTAAACGACATTTTGGGATGCACCCCTAACTACTAGTAATTCATAAAACAAATTTGAAAATCAACGACTTATTCAACTACTTACTAAATTTTTAATGGACTTTTCTGGTAGCACAGCCTTCAGGCTGTCCTGTTACAAGGGCTTTAGACCTTGCCCCCAGAAGTTGGGTCTAAAAATAGGAAAGGCGGCCTAAAGACCGCCGAACAAGACAGCCTGATTAGTGTTCAAAAAATAAGCGGGTAATAATGTAGTCGGTGCGCTGCACCTTTGGAGACCTTGGTTAGTCCCCTTGATACAAAGGTGGTCGTCCCGATGGGACTTTTCGATGCCAAGATGCGTAGCATTGACTACATTTATATCAACTTGGGGCTTATTTTCCTTTTGATAAGGTGCAGCGCACCGACCACATTTGTTGCTGTTAAATTACCCGTTTTAATTTTGAATGTTAATAAGGCTGTGCTACCAGTTAACATTTACACGAATCCACTACACTAGATTTTTTGTGACAAACAATTATCAAAAAATAAACATTCGGCTTGGGCTACTACTGCTATTAATGGCAAGTACGTGGAGCGTCGTAGCGCAATTTCCAGGCACGAACACCAACCCGTCGGGCGGCCGTGGCGGCTTTCCATCGGGTCCTCGAACGCCGCAACAGCAGGGCGACCCTTCACGGGACACTTTAAGTCAAGAAGTCTATATTTACTACGCCGATAATGCGTCGGAACGGACTTTATTTCAAGATAGCAGCCTACTAAATTTTCACCTCTACGACCCCGTTCGGCAAGGCAAGTACGAATATGCGAATTTAGGAAATCTAGGGTCGGCGCACCGACAACTGGTCTATCAACCTCGTTTTCGACGGGGCTTCGATGCGGGATTTCACCACTACGATTTATACCTAACAAGAGCGGACGATATTCCATTTTACGAACTAGAAAAAGCTTATTCGGACATCACATTTCACCAATCTTCGCAAGAAAAAACGGGCTTTAATGCCAATTTTAGTAAGCCGTTAGTACAAAATACCTATTTAGGGGTTCGCTATCGGAATATCCGAAATACGGGGCAATACACCAACCAGGCTAGTCGCACCAACTCTTTCATTACCAGCTTTAGTTACCAATCCAAAAATAAAAAATACCGCAGCTACCTCAGTTTTATTTCCAATACCGTGGAACAAAAAGAAAACGGTGGGGGCATTCTCAACGACGGGAATTTTAGAAAAAGTATTTTACCCGTTGGTCGCCCCGTCAATACCAATACAGGCGAATCTCGGTATTTCGAACGGGATTTAAACTACACCCATTTTTATGTGCTGGAAAAACTGCCTACTTTAAAAAAAACCAAAGGTGATTCTCTACGGGAAATGGTTACCAAAGGAACAGAAATCGATTCTTTGAATTTGCCGACTCAAAGTGGCGTTCCCGATTTTACAGTTCCTACTCCCCCACCCGTTGCTTCGATTTCGGAAACGGGGCGTAAATTTACCGCTAAACATAATTTAAGCCTACGAAAAAATACGTACAAATATTTTGACGAAAGCAATCTGAATTATTACGACCAATTTTTGGTGGACGACCGAGGCGTTCGAAATTATATCGAAACCGACCAAATAGAAAATACTTTCAGCTTGAGAACGTACAAACTGGCAGAAAAAGCGCCTAATTTTTTTGTGAGAAATAAAGATAAAAGTCCCGACCAAAAGGATTTGATTGAAGTTGGCTTAACGCATACATTCACCAACATCAACCAAGAACCAATTGACTCCACGGTCAATAATTTATTTTTGTTTGGAAAAATAGCCTTTACGCCTTCCGACCGCCTACGTATCAATACCTACGGACACTTTGGAACATTAAGGCAAATTGGTGATTATTATTTGAAAGGAGATTTTTTGTGGGACACTAGAAAATTGGGAAAGATTGAACTGAGCGTTATTAACCAGCTTTATTCCCCTACCCTTTTCCAGCGGAGTTTCTACGTTTTTCAGCAAAATGTTTGGCAAAACGATTTCAAAAAAACTTCGGAAACCAACTTATCGGCGAGTTATTCCATCCCTAAATTTAAAGTAAATCTGACGGCCAATTATCACCTCATCGGCAACTTTATTTACCAAGATGCTTCGGCTAATCCCGTGCAAGCGGATGGAATCCTCAACATTTTACAACTCAAAGCGGAGAATCAAATTGATGTCGGCCGCTTTCATTTACAGAATACCGTCTATTTGCAACAGGCTAGTTCCGATGTAATTCGGTTTCCCGAAATCTATTCTATCCATCGTTTATACATGGATTTGCGACTATTCAAAGTGATGAAAACGCAATTGGGCGGCGAAGTTCGACTGAACACGCCCTATCTTGCCGATAATTTTCAGCCACTGACGGGGCATTTTTTCCAACAAAATGAACAAGAAGTGCCGCTCTACCCCATCGCCGATGTGTTTCTAAATTTTCGGATTCAGCAGTTTCGCTTTTTCTTGATAATAGAGAACCTTTACGACTATTTCACGCCCAATTTTCACTACACGAGCTACCCTTATGCGATACCCGATTCGCAGATGCGGTTTGGGTTTCGGTGGTTGTTTTTGGATTAATTATTCCTCTCGAACAATAGTGGGTATCTTCGAAGCCATGATTGCGGGCCCGATAGAAGCAATAAGTCCGACTATTGACACAATTAACGCAACTATCCCAAAATCAGCGAATTGCAATTCGATAGGATAATGTGGAACGATGAAACCGGGGCTGGGTACGATGCCAATCGTTTTCTGTAAAGTGTAGAGAATTAAGGCTAGGATGAACCCAGAAAACATGCCGACTATTGATAATAAAAGTCCTTCACTCAGAAAAATATTCCGCACTAAACTATCGGTAGCACCCATTGATTTGAGAATAGAAATATCTTTGCGTTTGTCCATCACTACCATCCATAAAGCTCCAATCAAGTTGAATGCAACGATTAGTAAAGTTAGGCTAGTAATAGCGACGGTCGTCCATTTTTCGACGTTCATTATTTTGTTAAAGGCTTCGTCCTGCTGATAACGGTCTTGGACGAGAAACTGGTCACCCAGCACGGTTCGAATGGCTTCCACCGTTTTGGAATCCGTACTTCCCTTTTTTAATTTTATTTCTAAAAAACTCACTTCTTCGTCGTAGTTCATCAACTTTCTGGCGAAAGCTAAAGAAGACAACACGTAGGTTTGGTCCACTTCGGGTTCGATAGAAAAGATGCCTCTAGGAACGGCTAGTTTAGTACGAAAGGGTTTGGTGAGCGACTCTTTTCGTTTGGCCATATATACCTTTAAATTGTTGTTGATGGGGTCATCAATATTGACATCCAATTTGCTACGAATACCTTTTCCCAATAGCGTAAAATTTCCCTTTGGTTCACCCAATAAATATTCGCCTTCCCACAACGAGGAATCCACGGTCGTCACTTGGTGAAACTCGGCGTCAACGCCTTTTAAGGTGCCAAAGGTCGTTTTGCCGTTGTATTCAAAAAAAGCGATTTCTTCGATAGTTTTGGATACGGCTAGTACGCCGTCAATGGCTCGAATTTCGGCCAATTTAGTGGCATCAAGCACAAAAAATTTTCCCTTGGCGGGCATCACTTTCACATCGGGCGAAAAATTACTACTCATATTTCGAATCAATTCGCCCAAACCGTTGAACACACCAAAAACAATTACCAAAGCGGCCGTCCCCACCG
>JBCCQK010000068.1:0-23355 GCA_039024375.1 Bacteroidota bacterium | reverse complement strand
CAAATCGCAATATTCATCAAAGTATTCATTATCTAATTTTATCGCATCTACCATTTCTTCCCTATTCTTAGATAAATCGAATTTCGTATCCCAAATTGTTGAAAATAGTGGAGAGCCAGTACAAAATATTTCAAGATGAGAATCAGGGATATTCATCATTGTTATAAAATAAATTTTCTCAGCTGCCTTTACACATTCTACTATGTCAGCTTGGAACCCAATTGTATTATCTTGAGAACCGTATCTTAATTTCTGATAAAGAGCTCCTCCCTTATCATTTAGAAATTTACAGTATTCTTTAATTTCATCTCCATCAAATAGAGAGTTATAGTTTGCACATTCACTTCTTACTTTTTCAACATTGTGCCCGAAGTCTTTTCTAGAATCGCTTAAAGGTGTTGGCGTTTTGCTATGAAGAACAGCAAATAGTTTTAAAGCTTTCTCAGCTACTTCTATTGTTTTAACTAATATTGAAACACCTGTTAAAAGAGGCTCTCTATCAAGCATTAATTTCATAGACATATAATCCATCCCTAAATGAATATTTAGCTGGACGGAAAAACTAAACCAATCAGGTTCAAGTTTATTTGGAGCTTGTTTTCGTTTTAATGCCATCTATATTTTGTCTAATGAAAGCTAACGCCTCGCTACACGCCATATGGCGTATAGCCAAGCTACGTGTGAAGGTAAAAAGTTAAGCGTAAAAAGGAGAACAATAGTATAAAAATCCGTCAAAGTAAGCCATGAGCCTTTATCCCCCAACATTCACTACCATCTTAAAACTAGGCTTATTCAAACATCAAATCAAGGTCTGGTTGTCAAATTTTAATCTCATCTATTTTAATAACTCGAATCCGCTCCGACCGAGAAATCGACCCTGGATTCAACCCCAACTTCCCTTCTGGAATATCTTTGTTCAACTCCTCGTAATAGTCCACCCAAGCGGGAAAATATTCTTGAGTAGCGGGGTCTTTATAAGTCATGGGCGCTAGTTCGAAGAAGTCTTTTCCACCATTCGCCGTCTTAAAAGCATCGTACAACAATTCGCTACAATACCAACTACCATTATCCAAAAGAAACTCGTGGTCGTAGGGCTGACCGACTTTTTGCAACGCATTCTCGGTAGCGGACGCAACGAGTGATTGGTGGGACAATTTGACTCGGGCAATCACAATATTGTTTATAGTAGAGGTATCGCCACTTCGGGCAAAAAAGGTACGCAGGCTATTCACTTGTACTTGTTCCCCAATCGCTTCCACTACTTTTAAGGTATCATTAATCGAAACGACTAGGCCACAATGAGAGAAATTTCTACCGTCAACGCCCTCCGTTACCGTTTCGATGGCATCGCATAAATCCCCACAATTAAGGTCTTGAAAAAGTAGGTCGCCTACTTGTAGAGGATTGTTAGAAATTGGCGTTTGGCAATTTAGCAGTACTAGCATAAGGCCGCCGTAGATAAAAATAGGATTCAAAAAATGACCAATCATGCTTGTAGATTAAAAATTTTAAAAAAAAGAAAAAAAATATGTATCCTTTTGAAAGTTTACCAGTCTCCTTAGCGAATCATTTAATTTTCAAAAGCAAACCAATAAATTTTAAGTTATGAATAATTGTAAATGTAACAACTGCGAATGTACGAACTGTAATTGCAAAAACTGCCAAAAAGGAACTTGTACTTGTACGAAATGTGACTGTACGAAATGCCAGTGTTGCTAAATTTTTTCTAATCTAAGCAGCAACAATAAACACAACTGTACGGATTTTAGTTGGATGCAGCAAAGTATGGACTAGAAAAAAACCTTTGCTGCGCTCAACTAAAATCTTGGCAAATACGTTTTGTCGTAGTACTTAGCACTGAAAAAATTGACCATCTACTGATGAAAATCAAAAAGCGTGGGGCAACTGCGTTTTAAAATAAAGAGTACATGGAGACGCAAGAAATTTGGAATAACTACAGCGACGAGCTCTACTTTTTTATTCTCAAAAAAGTGCAGGATAAAAATACGGCTAATGACATTCTTCAAAATACTTTTTTAAAAGTGCACGATAACCTTGCTAAACTACAAGCAATGGACAAGGTGAGGGCATGGACTTTTCAAATTGCCCGTAATGAAATTGCGAATTATTTTAATTCGGCCACTACGTATGCGGAGAAACTAAATACGAACCAATCGATTCCCGAACGAGAAGTACCATTTACCTGCTGCTTTGACCGACTAATTGAGGAACTACCCAAAATTTACAAAGAGGCCGTTGAAATGGTTTACATCCAAGGTTACAAACAGAAAGAGGTGGCCCAAGCCTTAGGTATTAGCTTAGAAAACACCAAAGCCAGAATTAGAAGGGCCAAAGAAATATTGAAAGAAAACTTTCGGGTCTGTTGTAATTACGAGGTCAACAAAGCGGGCAAATTGGTAGGGGAAGCAGATTGCTCTACCTGTTGAAGAAGCGGTTAGATTTGCCAGATTTCCAAAATCTGGCAAATCTTCTATTCGAAAAGACGAAAAGGAATAGAAAAAACGCTACCCGTTAGGTTGGTCTAATTATTTCAGAAGCGTCTGGATTCGTTGCTGAATAGACCCAATGCTGTCTAAAAACTCCTGTTGCACCAGTATCATATCATCGGCCGTTATCTTTAATTGGGCGCCGTGGTCGTGAGAATGGTCATGGTCATGGCTGTGGTCGTGATGATGATGGTCATGGTCAAAGCCGGGCACTTCTACAAGGTTTTCCGTAAAGAACTGGTAGCTAGTTTCTACCGCCTCTACTTTTCTCACAAATTGTAACTCTTCCTCCGTCAAATCCTTGCCTTGCACATTGGTGCTATTTTTTTGCTGTATCAATTTTTCTAAATCTGCTCGAATGGCGTTCTCCACCTTCACCGCTTCGTTGTGAATACCCGATGCTTTTTCTAACTTTTTATATTCTTCCGAATGTTGGTGACAGGCACTTACCAAAAAAAGTAGCGCAAAACAATTCAGGAATAGGACTAGTCTAATTTTCATATCTAGAGTTTTTATCCACAAAAATAAAACAAATACTTACCAAATCACAGTCTTCACACCCGCCGCAACCACAAAATAATATGGTATAGATGCTGCGCACCGTATAATTGTTGAAACTTACGCGTTTCCGGATGGTTCGGATTCTCGTACACCGCTAGACGTTTTTTGGCGAAGTCTTTGGTCAGCTTGATTTTACAGTCGTTGACGATACAATCTCGCCACTCTTCGAAAGTATTGGGTATCATTTCCAGATATTTAAAAATTTATTGGTATCAATTCTTAATAGTAAGCGCTTTTCTCCACGTTGTTCAATGGAAGGACTTCGGTGCAAAATAGGGTTGGCATTTCCGTACAAAGCTCCTTTCAACAAGACGATATTGCCCGTACCTACTTGCTGAATTTGCGCCTTCTCTTTAATGACTTCTTGGTCGCTCGCCCGTCTTTTCAGTGCTTGATAATCGACCGCCTCGTCGGGTAGCCAAAGCGTTCCTGGACCAACATAAGTACACAGCATCCGCAAATCGTTGATGTCCGTATGAAATTTACGGCACATGTTGGTTTCAACGGTGGTCAGTAACAATCTTAGGGAGGTTGCTTTAGTCGTTTTTTCAAACAGCTCAACCAAGCTAATAATGTCGGCCAACAAAGCGGTACAATCCGCAAAATTCTGAGCAAAGTAATCGCTCACGTAAGTGATGATTTCCGCAACGGTTCCTTTGGTTTGACAGTCAACGTATTCCGTCATCAACCGTGTCAATTCTTCGTTTAAAACGGTAATATCTCGCTCGTAAATGGCAATATTTTTAGCAGGCAGATGTATATCATTTAGCAGCTTTTGGTCGCTGCCAACGATGGCGTTTTCGTAAAGTTGAATCGTGGGTATCATATCTTTAGTATTTTATTTCTTCTAAGTAAGAGGGTTAACCCTGCAACAGCAATCTATTTAAATAAAAAAATAGTAGAACCAGACTAAGTATGGCTCCCAAATAGCCAAATAGGCGTCTAATCGTATGCTTAGGATGTTTCCACTTTTCGTCCGACATTTCTGCTTCCCCAATGTCGGACATAGAAATGTACATGGCACCAAAAACTGCCCAGGATAAGGCCATTTCCAAGCCATCTAGAAAATAAGCTAGAATGCCCGAAATGACTAGAGAAAACCCCGCAATCAAGTGTAGTAACTCAATGGAAAGGACATACTTTTTCTTCATTTCAGTAAAAACTAGCAAACGCATTCTTCGTCGCAACAACTCAAATCTGACAGGTACATGCCATTTCTTTTCCAATTTTTTACGAAAGCGGAAATGGTTTCTGGCTCGTAATTTTCTTTTTTCAAAATATCTTCTGCAATAACCCCAAACCGTTGTCTAAATTTGTAGATGAAACAAAATACGTGGTCGTCGTGACGGACCGAAGGCCCCGATAAGTACATATTTTTATGACCAAAAAATTCGTCAGTTTCTTGATGTAGTAAAGGACTACCGTCCGCTCGATAGAGAACAAACTCCTCAATCGGTTGGGTTACTAACGAAAATCCTGTGGCGCATATGGGAATTTGTTCGCTGCGGATAATCGTTCCATCTTTTAGCCAGATTTGATAATCCGTTTCTTTTTTGGTCACACTTTCTACCGTCCCTAGCACTTCGGCGTAAGCAGTGGAATTACTTAATTGCCGATACTTCGCATGCGTGTAGGGTGATAATACCTTGGAGGGGTCACTAGTGGACATATCGTCAACTGGGCTAGAATTGATAACAATGACTCGTTTGTCATTATTGACCAACTCGAAAGCCAACTGAATACCGCTTTCATAGCCACCGATGATTACAAAATTATTGCCCGCCACCTCATCGGGATATTTGATGTGTGAACTGTGCAGACAATGCGCTGCTCCCGATATATTATTGATTTGAGGATTTTGAAATTCTCCTGCTGCCCAGACTAAGTATTTAGTGAAAAATTGACCTTGGTTTGTTTCTACTAGCCAACCTTCATTTTGCTGGTAAACTTTTCTTACCTCAGTATTAGTTTGAACGTTTAGTTCAAAATGATTGGTGACAAAGTGCAAGTAGTGGGCGTATTCTTCGCCCGTTAAATGTTCTTTACTGTAGGAAAAAGCGGGAGAAGTGGACGCACAAATGGAGTTCAAATCCATTTGCCCAAAGGCATTACTCGGAAATGAGGGCGTTATCATTTCCATATTTTTGGGCCACTCCAAAAAGGACCGACCAATTTCATTTTTTTCTAAAACAAGGTAGTCAATATTTGCTTGTTGGAGTAAGGCGGCAACGCCCAATCCAGCGGGACCCGCACCAACTACTATTACTTTGTTAATTGTCATAGCAACACCAATCGAGTTAGTTAAAAGTGCAACATTATTGCAAAAATAAGTATTTTCTAACAAATGCGACTTAGTTGCAATAGTTTAATTAAAAGAAACTTTCCCTATATTTGGCCCTAAAAAAAAATTATATGACAAAAGCAAAAATTGGTATCATCAATGTATCCGACCGAGCGTCTAGGGGCATTTACGAAGACATTCCAGGAAAAGCGGTGGTCGCTACTTTGGGAGAGTACTTGACGAGTAAATGGGAATATGCCTACGCTGTCATCCCTGACGAAGCCGACCAAATTGCCGCAAAAATGATAGAGATGGCGGATGAAAAAGGCTGCTGCTTGATAATCACGACGGGCGGTACAGGACCAGCAAGACGAGATGTAACGCCAGAAGCGACCGAGCAAGTCTGTCAAAAAATGATGCCTGGATTTGGAGAACAAATGCGGCGAGTGAGTTTGCAATACGTGCCAACGGCTATCCTTTCTCGGCAGACGGCAGGTATTCGAAATAATACGCTAATTGTGAACTTACCGGGCAAGCCAAAAGCAATTCGAGAATGCCTAGACGCCGTTTTTCCCGCTATTCCTTACTGTATTGATTTGATAGAAGGTCCTTATTTAGACGTTGATGAGGATGTGATTAAAGTATTCCGCCCCAAATCTAATTAAGTAATAGTAAGACAATCTTTACATAAGCCCACTAGCAGAACTGCTGCTGAATCCACTTGATAATCGGATAAAGAAGGTATCTTTGTATCCACGGATAGGCATTCTGCCTTGCCGCAAGACCGACATTGAAAGTGCGGGTGTATTTTTGCTTCAGAACTACCCGAAAATTCCTTAGATTTAGCGTACCATCTCAGCCCATCTTTTCCTATGAAATGGTGGACGCTTCCCTCTTCTTTTAAGCGTTCTAGGATACGATACACCGTCGTCTTATTCATGTCTTCTCTGAGTCTTTCTATCAATTCTACTGCCGGGATTGCCTTATCGGTTTCCTCAAACAATTGTAGTAGCAATTTAACGGATTTTGTTTTTCTTTTAATTCCCATGACCTAAAGTTAACGCCTTTCAGTTGCAATAACAAACAAATTTGCTATATTTGCAACTTAGTTGCATTAAATGGCAATTGGCTTTAACTTACAAAACATGAATCGAACTAAAAAAATAGATTATTCTGATGGCGTCGGAGTGGTAGCAAGCGCACTTTGTACCATCCATTGTGTTTTAACGCCATTTCTCTTTATGGCCAAACCTGCCCTCACAGAAACCGTTCATCAACACACCCACGCCCATACGCACGGTCCTGGATTGTGGGCAGCACTGGATTACGTTTTCTTGGTTATCAGCTTTTTAGCCGTTTGGTATTCTGCCGAACACACTAAACATCTTACGCTAAAATGGTTACTGTGGGCAGCGTGGGGAGTTTTTGCTATTGGGCTTTTACTCGAACCACAGGGGTACGCTTTTGGAAAATGGCTAATGTACGCTGGGTCTATCTCTTTAATTGGTGCCCACCTTACCAATCATTATTTTTGTCAACACAATCATGCTGAACATTCTTAAGTTTTCTTTGAAATAGATTATTTTTACCAGCGGTTGCGGGAAAACGTCCAAAGCATTTTTCAAAAAGAAGCACCATGAATGGTAAGTTAAAAGTTCTACTGGCAGCACTACTGATTACTTCCGTATTTACTAGGGAGAAAATATGCCAACATCTTGGGTTCGGAGAGGCTAAGATTCATGGGGATGCTGTTACCGTAAGAAACGAAGTTGGGCAACCTCAAAAACAAACCAATGAGGCTTGCAATTACTTTGTAAACGATACTTTATATTATTGGAACGAGCAACTACTAGATTGGTCGCCCGCTAAGGCCATATCCAACTTCAAACCACAACTAGTTACCTATACCGACACCAAAAACACCCTTGCAGAACCAATAGAACTAACGTGGCAATTATTGATGGACATTCAATATCGGCTGCGCTATTTTTGTGAGTTGGATACCGAAATTTTCGCTTCCGTTTTCCCTGAAGCCATTCGTGACCTCGAAGGAAAAGAGGTCATTATAGAAGGATTTATCATTCCATTTGACGAACAGGGAGAACTGTTGGCTTTATCTAATAATCCTTATGCTGCTTGTTTCTTTTGTGGAAAAGCTAGTCCTGCCTCGGTCATGAGCCTATACTTGAAAAATAAAGGCGAGCACTTCAAAGCGGATGACTTTAAAAAGTTTAAGGGTACTTTGCGTTTGAACAGCGATGACCCCAATGAGTTTTACTATATTTTGGATAATGCCAAAGTAGAGTGAAGTTAGGATATTCTCAATACCTACCTGAGGTAAAAAGTTTTACTAAACTATCTGGACATCTAAGTTTTAAGACTGTCAACTGGCGTAGCTAAACATTGCCTTAACATTTTCTCCAAACCTTCTCGCCGAATATCCTTTCCAATAAAAACAATTATACTCTGCTGTTTTTCGTTTGCTTTCCAAGGTCGTTTTTGGCTGATGTTCAACTGCTTACCGACGGATTGTAACAAATATTGGTCGTTTGAGTCCGCTATCCAAATCAAGCCCTTCATTCGATACAAACCTTTGGATTGGAAGGCCAAATAGACCATAACCCTATGGTTTAGTTTTTGTAGGTCGAAAGGCTGGTTGAAAAAAATGGTGTGCGATACAACCTTGGTGTGTTCGTGATGGTGGTGGTGATGTGGTTTTTGGACGGGAAACTCGCCCTCCACTTTCTTTTTGGATTGCTCCAAAATAGCGTCCAATTCGGCCTCCCTTTCCGTATTTTCGATGGTAGGAAAACTATCTTGATTCCCAAATACGATTTTTGCCAAGGGATTGAGCTGCTTCAACTTTTTAGCCAATTCGTCTAGATATTGTTCGCTCACCAAATCCGTTTTATTAATCAGCAGCACATCGCTAAACGTAATTTGGTGAATCGCTTCTTCCGTTTCTTCCAGTTGGTCCTCTATCAACTCCGCATCAATCAAACAAATAACCGCCGTCAACGGAAACTGCTTTTTGATAGAGTTATGAATAATAAACGGTTCGGCCAACCCTCTGGGGTCAGCTACACCCGTCGCTTCAATAATAATTTCTTCATATTCGTGACGGCGTTCGAAAAGCGTATTTAAAATATCGTATAAATTTTCGTTGAGGGTGCAGCACAGACAACCGTTGTTGAGTTCTACGATGTCGTCCTCCGCTCGGATAATCAGCTCACTATCAATGCTTTTTTCGCCGTACTCGTTTTCGATAATGGCGTAACGGGTGTTGAGATTGCTGTTCAGTAAATGGTTGAGGTAAGTAGTCTTACCCGCTCCTAAAAAACCCGTGAGAATGGTGACGGGTTTGGCGTCTTGGGCTAGTTGTATTGGCATTGTACGCTATATTTTTTGACTAATTGTTGGCTAATCTGACTTTTGACAGTCCATACGGACGGTTTGACTGCTGACCTATCTTCTACTTCGGCACCGCATCCTCCAAAATATAATAGTACTCCTCGGGGTCATTATAATTCAACCGCAGCCTCCCTTTAAATTTTCGATAATCGTCCATTTTGTACAACTTCTTCTTTTTCAAATACAAACTCATTACGGAAGCGGGACTGGCTTTGCCACAAAAAAAACAGGACGCAAAAGGATTAGCGGAGAGTGCTACCAAGTCGCCCTCTTCGTCCAAAGGAATCACAAATCCTTCAATTAACACTTCTTTTCCGTCGAGGGCAATCAAGTTTTGAGTGAAAACGGGGGCGTATATTTTCATTTCAAATTCCTGATAATATTTTAAGTTGTACTCAATTTCCATTAGTAAATTCCAATCAATTTTGATGGGTTTGCCAAAGTCAACGGTTGAGGCGAATGTAGTAAAAGTGGGTCTTGGAGTTCGTTCTGCGGGGTTAACCGTCACCCAATCAAAGTTGAGGTTGTCCCATTTGTACAAGGAATCGTTGACCAAATAATCGCCCGATGGATGGGCTAGTTCGTTTTCCGCTGGAATATCGACGACCTCGACTAAAGGCGGATGATTGTCTGCTTCGTTGGCATTGAAAACAGCGGCCAATTGCTGCCGATTGATGATTAAAAGGCTGGCCACAATGGTTGCTGTTATAATGACTACTTTTTTCATTAATCTTATTTTTTCCCTGCATTTCATGCGGGGCTATTCGTGTTTAATCCCTTTGGGATTTTTTTGTTTAAAAATTATAAATCAAAAATCGACGTAAAAAAATCCTGTAAATCCTGTCAAAAACAAAAAACGACCTACAAAAAATCCTGTCATCCTGTACTACTTTTCGGATAGCGTCTCCGACACATTCATCCGCATCGCCTGCCAAGCGGGAATAAAAGCAGCTAAAATACCAACTCCCAAGGTAATGAGCAACAGGCCACCTTCTGCGGGGATTAAACTGCTAGCAAATTGTTGGTTAAAATCGTCCTGTGCTTGTTGATTGATAAAGTATAAAGCCAGCCGGCTCAATCCCCAACCGAGTGCGTAACCGATAAGAGCTAGTAAAATTCCTTCCGCAATCAATAAGCCAAACAGTTGCCCCCTTTTATAACCAACCGTTCGGAGCAAAGCCAGTTCATATTTACGTTCTTTCAAGCGATTATACAACACAAAAAAGACACTAAATCCCGCCATCAGCATAATACCGCCCGCAATTAATTGCAAGGTACTCACCCCAACGCCAATCATGTAAAACAGTCGATTGATTTCCAAAGCGGGCAACACCGCTTGCATATTGGTGTTGTCGTTAATCAACCGCGGCATCGTTAAAACGGACATTTTACTCTTATATTTCAGTAGAATCGCCGTAATGTCCATACTGTCGGCCTCCATCATTTCGGTTTCGTGTTCACTATGGTCATGTCCCTCGTGGTTGTGGTCATCATGGTCGTGGTCAGCTTCCGAAGCGCCGACCTGACTAACTTCAACGGCTGAAGCCTTTGGTGGATGCGGGTCGTGCACCTGCCAAACACTTGCTACATTGGTGAGTAGTAGATTATCCAAAACACAATTCGCCTTTTCCAAAATACCCACTACGGTGTAGGCGTATTCCTCGTGTACGTGTCCCCCTTCTTTCACATCTCCGTGGGTACCGTAAAAATTATCTCCAACTTTTAGGCCTGTTCGTTGTGCCACGTCTGCGCCGAGTGTAGCCTCCATATTTTTGGAGAAAATGCGCCCCTTTTGTACTGCCGTTTCGTATTTGTTAATATAATCTTCTGTCGTTCCTAGAATTCGGTATCCCTGATAAGAATCACCATAAGCCAAAGGAATCGCTTCTTTCACCATCGGGTTATTCATAATCTTTCGGGCTTCCACCAGAGGAATATTACCCGTTGGGGCATCCAAATGATAAATAGCTGAAAGCACCAATTGGAGTGGACTTCCTTTTGCTCCGACCACTAAATCGGTACCTTTTAAATCCCGCTTGAACTTTTGTTCTAGCTGATGTTCCATGAGCAATAAGAGGGTAATAATTCCCACTCCAAAGGTCAGTAAGCTAATACACAGAGCGGTATTCAGCGGCTTATAAATAATATTTTTCCAAGCTATTTTTGTAATCATCAATTTTTATTGTTTGATGGTTGAATTGTTTCGCTGCGCTAATTGTTTGATTGTATCGTAGTCAACGTATAATTATGCAACAATCAAGCAATTTTAACAATCAAACAATCTCAACAGTATTTTTTATCACTTCTTTCAGTCGGTCATCATGGGTCACAATCACTAAAGCGGCATTATTAGCAACTGCCTCTTCTTGCAATAACCCAATCACCTTTTGACAATTGGTCAAATCCAAAGCACTCGTCGGTTCGTCGGCGAGCAATAGCTTGGGTTGATTCATCACCGCCCGAGCGATATTCGCCCGTTGTTGCTGCCCTACACTTAACTGCTTGGGTGCTTTGGAAAGTCTATCCGCAATACCCAAGCGTTGGGCAATTGCTTGAACTCGGTCTTTCTGGGTAGCATAGGGGGAAATAACCAAATTATCCAAAATGGACAACGATTCCACGAAATAGTTTTTTTGATAAACTAAGCCAATGTGTTCCCCCCGAAACTGGTCAATTTGTGCGTCTTGCATCGTCGAAAGTGGCTGATTGTCAATCCAAACACCCCCTTTTGTAGGACGCAATAGGCCTGCTAGGAGGTGCAGTAAGGTGGTTTTTCCACAACCAGATTCTCCCAATACCAAAAGTGATTCCCCCGCTTTTACCGCAAAATCTGGAAATTCGATGTAGGGGCCATCCATATACTGGTAGGCTAAGTTTTCTACTTTTATCATATATCAGCTAATTATTCTACACAACATTCTTCGGTCTCGCAACTAAGATATCGTTGGTTATAAACGTGGAGGAGGACTAAACTAAAAGCGGGTGCATAAATCAAGGCGTGGGGAAAGGGTAAGGCGTGTAAGCTATTATTAATAATCAAAAAAGCTAAAACAATCCAAGTTCCATACATGGCTTTCGGCATCCAGTCCGCCGTTGTTGTTTTGCTAGACTGGCGGATGGCAAAAAAGGAAACAACTAAAAACAAGTAGTCCAAAGTTCGCCACCATAAAGGGCCAATATCACTGCACGTAGCACTTGCCTGCACCACAAAAAGCAAAGGAGTAGCTAAACAATGTACCATACATAAGCTGCTGGCAAGCATTCCCAATTGGTCTGATTTATTTTTTGTCAATGTAGTTATCTGCATTGTATTTTACTTTCAGTGTAGGTTTCTGTCCAGTATTAAATTAAGTTGCAAAGTACAACTTTTTGTAAAAACGCAACCGTATTGCATCTGTGTGATGTGCAAAAATCTGTCAATAAAAAAGTGACGAAGCCACTAACAAGAGCAACTTCGTCATGAACGATTTATCGTTTTTTAATCTTAAAGTGACTATTCAAGATTCGCCGTCAATGTGTCGGATACTTGTATTTGTAAAAGCAAAAAAGCTAATTTTTGGCTCCTTTTCTTATAAAACCGAAGTGTCCGATACGTTTTATCCAATTGCTGAACAGTTATAGTTTAAAATTAGTTGCTCAAAGCATAGGCTCGCTCAACTGGCCATTTATCTGGGTACCCCTTCTTCCAACGCCCCGTCGCTAGTTCCTCGTCCGTTAATAAACAGGCTTCTAACGCCGCCGTAATTTCTCTTTCGTCCAAATCTTGCCCAATGATGACGATTTCGTTTTTGCGGTCGCCAAAAGTGGCACTCCAATCCGATTCGATTTCTTGTTGATTTTCTACAAAAGCCAAATACCGAGTTCTTTCTCGATAAGGCATACTGTCCCACCAAACGCCGGCACTATCCGCTCGGAGCGACCCCCCCGCTTGTCCCCAAATTAAGGCCTGGTCGGGGCGAGAAGCCAACCAAAATAAACCTTTACTTCGGATAATATTGGCGGGAAACATCGTTTGAATGTACAACCAGAATCGTTCGGGGTGAAAAGGTTTTTTACTCCGAAAAACAAACGACCCAATGCCGTATTCCTCGGTTTCGGGCGTGTGCTCTTCCTTGTTCAATTCCTCTATCCAACCGGCACTTTGTTCGGCTTCCTCGAAGTCAAACATCGCCGTATTTAAAATTTGTTGGGGCGCTACTTTACTAAAAGAAGAAGTGATAATTTTCGCCGAGGGGTTTAATTTGTGAATGGCTGCTTTCAAGACGCCAATTTGTTCCTCGGTCGCCAAATCCGTTTTATTGATAATAATCACGTTGGCGAACTCAATTTGGTCGGTCAGCAAATTCACAATGGTGCGTTCGTCGCCTTCAATGTCGGTCAGTTCTCTATCTTTTAACTTTTCGGGACTGCCAAAATCTTTGAAAAAATTCATGGCATCCACCACTGTGACCATCGTATCGACGTAGCTCCATCTGGATAAATCAATGCCGTTTTCTTCATCTACGAACGAAAAGGTCTGCGCTACGGGAATCGGCTCGCTAATCCCTGTACTTTCAATGAGCAAGTAATCGAAACGGTTTTCTTTGGCCAGTCGTTCTACTTCAATCATTAAATCCTCTCGCAGCGTACAGCAAATGCAGCCGTTGCTCATTTCGACCAACTTTTCCTCGGTGCGGGATAAAACATTTTCACTTTTGACCAAATTGGCGTCCACGTTGACTTCACTCATATCGTTGACAATAACGGCTACTTTTAAGCCTTCTTTGTTATGCAAAACGTGATTGAGGAGCGTAGTTTTACCTGCACCCAAAAAGCCACTTAATACCGTGACGGGTAATTTTTTGTTAACCATTTTACGTAAATTTTCCATATTGCTCAATCAGATTACAGACTAAGCATGACAATTGAATAATTTACGCAAGATACGATTTTTTTGTAAATGCAACAATGTTGCATTTATGGTTTTGCTAGTTAAAATGTACGCTTTTCAAGTAAATCAATGCTGAACTTGCTACTTTACACTTTTATATTTGTTCAAGCTTGCAGGAGTGATGATAGGGCATATTCTTTGAAAATATGCTCTAGTGGTTCAAGTCATAAATCCTTGACAGGTTAAATCGGCGTCTTTTTCCGTTATACTGCGTTATTTTTTTCTCAAAGAGCTACGGCTATTCTCAAAAAAAATGCCTTGTCTAACGAAAAAATACACTTGATTAAACTATCAATTACTTATGATTTGAACCACTAGCCTTAGGTTCTAAAAGAAGGATAGGCGGTATTTTTTAGAATACCGCCTATCAATACCGAGATAGAGTCAAGAAAAAATGACCAGGTTATTTTTTATTCGTTACTAAAATTGTTTGCTTACGCCATACTTTTTAAGTCAATCACCTCAAAGTTTCGAGCATCAAAGTAATCGTCCAATCCGTAGTCCGTATTGATGATAATTCCACCTAGCAACGTCACTCTTTCTACGTGAAATTCTGCTCTACACGTCTTTACATGCTCGTGTATTTTTTTATCAATGATTTTAAAAGTGGCTTCCGTTATTGCCCGTTGTGGATTGTCGCTCGCTAGTATCTCGTCTCGGTAGGGTAGTAAGCTTTCTTCCAGCTTCATTTGCTGATAATCATCTTCGTTGAGAATGGGCTTGTAATTAGGGTCGTCAAATCTACTTAGTGCTAACATTAAGGCACCGCAAGAACTACCCGTTTCCTCCTGCCGAGGTCGGTACATTTTTCCTAAATCACCGTCCAGCGTAACACCAATGTGCGGTCCGTAGAAAATAAAAGCACTTCCTCCGTCGGGAATATGGTGGGCGAAAGCGGTCATTCCCGTTTGTCCAGTAAAGGGCAATCCGCCCAATCCGCCCATGATGAAAGGGCCGAATAACACATTGAAGAAAGTGGTGGAAGGAACGTTGATGTCGTCCGAACAAACGGAGGTGGCCATCAATACTTTGGAAATATCGATTTTGTGTTCTAATTGCATTTTTCCAAGGTATTGGATGGAAGTATCTTTAGCGTCCATGGCGTCGGGAAAATGCTCTTTGACGACGGCATCAAATTTTCTTTGTAACATAAAATGTAATTTTAAATAGTTATTTTTTGTAAAATGTGTCAAGTTTCAAAACGATGTATTTATCGCAAACTTGCATAAAAGTAGGAATAACTCCTTAAAATTCAAAAATATGGAAATTACCCATCAATTTTTTTAGCCATAAAAACGAATCCCAAACTAATCAGCACCAGCGGCAATAACGTCCACCAATTCACCGCTCGTTCATCCCGAAAACGCCCCAATTCGATACTAGCCCAATCCTCGTCCGCAATCGGCGCGTCGTCAAATATTTTAGGATAATAGTAAAGCCGTTTTTCCTCGTGAAATTTCTCCAATGCTTGCATAAAGTTCAAGTAATTGGTCATATCCGACTGACTCAACCCATTGAGTGATAACTGTGTGTGCATACTCGGAAAAAGATAGCCGATGGTTTGGCTAAACGTATTGCGTTGTTGCAATTTGGCTTTCATCGCTTTGGTCGCCTCCGCCGCTTCCAAGTCCCCCATTTGCTGCATGGCGAAATACCAAAACCAGCTAAAACTTTGGTCTTCTGGATGTTGGTACTTAGTAAATTGAGGATATAAATTCGTAAATTTTTTAATGGTCGGTTCTTTGGGTAAATCCCATTTGGTGTGGTAGCCGTCTCGACTGTCCACCACGCTGCCGTACGCCTCGGGAACGGGGTATAAATTGACAACTAAAGCATTGACGGAGGCGGGAATGATGATAGTCAACAAAACCCAAGTTAGTAATAATAACAAGGCATTTTGCGCCGAAGATTTTTGTAAACTAACCACCCACCAAGCGAGGGCAAACCAGAAAAGGACGTACAAAATCGACAGTAATCCAAAAGCTAAAAAATGAGCATCCAAAGAGATAGTTAGATAAATTTTTCCGATTAGCAATAATAGTAACAACGTCCCCAAAATACTCACCAACCGAATACCCAGTTTAGTGCGCAAAACTGTCGTCGGATTTTCTGATTGACTCAAAATCAACCGCCAAATGCCGCCCTCTTCTTCCTCCGACCAAAGATTGAAACAAAAGCCAATAATGATGAGTGGAAACAAGTAAATCAGCACAAAACTAAAGTCCATATTTCCCAGTAATTGATAAAAAGGATTGAGCAACTTGGTCGTGTGTTTTTGCTCTTCTAAGTTCCGAATATTGACATTTTTGACGCTCGCTTGGATGTCTCGATGCCCGATGGACAAGCCTGCTAAAGCGGGCGTTTCGTTGACGATGCCGAAGCGAATGTAGTAGAGTAGGAGACCAATTTCACCGTGTCTGTAATCGAGGTGTTGCTGGTGGTTTTCTTTTTGAAATTCGGCGGTCTTTTCGATGATATTTGCTTGTTGTTCCAAAAAGATTTTGCCAATGTGCAGACTGACTAAGCCCGTTACGAAGAGTAGTAACAGTCCAAGTAATAAGCCTTTCGACCTTAGGAAATTTTTTATCAGAAGTTGCGTCATTTATGTGTATTCTAAACTTTTTTACTAGTATCAACCGCTAGGTTTCGACATTTTAAGATTTTATCCATAGTTGTCAAGTTAAGGATTTTAGGATAAAAAATGGCTTTAAATTGGACAAATGTGGTCGGTGCGATGCACCTTCGTGAAATAAAATGCTTACTAAAACTGATACAAGTGTAGTCGATGCTACGCATCTTAGTACTAAAAGTCCCATCGGGACGACCACCTTTGTATCAAGCAACTCAACTAGGCTTTTCAAAAGGTGCAGCGCACCGACCACCTTTGTGCTTAACCTGACGGCTATGGTTGAAAACTTCAAACAGCAGTGTCAAAGCTGCGCTCGAAAAAAAACTTTATGTCCTTTATGCCACTTTATGGTTAAAAAGCCTTCAAGCCGCCAGTAGAAAAACGCACCAAAAACAGCAATCCACCCAGCCACAAAACCAAAGCCAGCAAAGACATTTTCTCATTTCCCAAAATAGTAGCAAAGGATAACTGCTCGTGCTCAAAGTCTGCAAAATCCTTCCAAAATTGCTTGTCCAAAACCGCCCCTTTCGTAGAAGAACTGGTATTATTAGCAATAAACTTAATCTGCCAATTATTCATCGTCTGCGCTAAATTGTACCGATACGCCTCCGACTGATTTTGAAAATTGCGAAAGGCGTGAAAATCCGTTCCCGACAAGGCCATTGATACATTTTTCATCGCAATGTAAGGATTTAGAAAAGCGGTCCAGCCCACTATATTCTGCTGCCGTTGGTATTGTTCCATCAACTCCGCTTGGTGACGACGATACACCTCGGTACTCAATTTTTCTCCTTCTCTCATAATCAATCCACTGTAATTAAAGTCTAATTCTTTGACCGAACTCACATTATTCGCCGCCAATACCGAATCCTTAATGGCTTGATAGTGCGGGTCGTCGGGATTGTGACTGTCCCCCAGTTTTATCAACTCGTGTTCCACCACCGTATCAAATTCAATTTGGGAGGGGGTAGGGACAAAAACTTGCCCCGCTACCTGCGACAACTTGGGCAACAACAACGTAAAAAACAACCAACAACCAATCAACTGAATCAAAGCATTTTTGGAGGTTTGGCTTTTAGCCGATACCCAAACGGCCAATAAAGACATGATGAATAAATAGGCTAAGTAGCTAATTGAAAGTGTCCCGTAACTAAGCAAACCATCAGTTGTAAAATCGCCAACAAATAACAGTATTAAAGCTAATAAAATAGTCGGCACAAAGAGCAATAGCGATAGGGCGAATAACCCTAAGGATTTGCCCATTATCAACTCCGACCAGCTCACCCCCTGCGATAAAATTAATCGCAAAGTACCCGTTTCCCGTTCGCCCGCAATCAGTCCAAATCCCCAGAAGAAAATTAGTAGCGGTACTAGTAATTGTAAAATCAAAGCCGCCGAAATTTCCCCAAATCGCACTAGTCCATTCGACAAACTCGCCTCCGAAAAATTGACGGAGTTTTGGCGATGCGCTTCCAAAAAGACCACATTCCCTACGTAGCTATCCAACCCATAATCAAAAAAACTCAACGGATATTTTTGGCGAAACGCCACGTAGCCGTAATGCGCCATGCGGTGCGGGTGTTTATCGGGACTACTTTCCCAGCGTTCCCGTACATCTGCGCTGTAATGCTCCACGGTATGCTGCTGCTGTTGCTGATAGGCGAATGCGGCAATCAGGGCAAAAAATAGTAAGCCGTTAAAAAGGCCGACTAGCCATTTGGTGCTGCTGGCTTTGCGCAGATTTTGAAAGGTATGTTGGGATATGAGTTTTATTTTCTGAAATCGCATAGTCGTTTTTTTTTGAAATGCTTATTTTTTTTGGTATCGAAGGAAGATTGTGTTTGCCGACAGCCGAGTTATGAAATCCATATTCATTCCTTTTTGCTGCAATTGGCTAACCATCAAACCATCAGCAAAGCGAAACCATCTAACCACCCTTACCATTATTTAAAACTGCCGCACCAGCGTAATCTTTGATATTACCTGCTGCTCGACAAAGTCGTCCAATAGCTCTGTGCGCTGTGTATTATTAAAAACGACGTACAAAAAGGACAAGGGTAAATACTCCCAACTGGCGCGCACATTCCACCGACCCTGTTCGTCGAAACTGTTGTATTGGTAAAAAGCGGATAATTGTAAGCGCGGATTGAGGGCAAATCTCGAACCGATAGTCAAGAGATGGGTTAGTAAATCGCTTTCCTCAATCCCTATTTTTTGAAAATTAATGCGCTCGTAATCAACCGTGATGGCCGCCTGCGGTATGGGAGCCAATCTTCCAGAAATATTGGTGGTGTAGCGTTGTCCGTTATAAAAATCACCAAAATTGAATTCTGCACCTAAAGACCACTTCTTAGACCGGTCAGTATTGTATCGAATTAAATACCGATTGTAGAAATACTCACCTTCTGCTATTTGTTGTCCCAAAGGCGCAAAATTGAAGTTGATATTTTGCCAGTTGAGCGAAGTAGAGACCTCAATAAAACTGTTGTCCTTGAACCACAAATAGATAGGAAAAATGTACAAATTAGCCTGTTGAAAACTGCTTGGGTCGCTAGCGTCGTGATTATAAGTAACAAACATACCTGGGTCCCAACGGCGAATCCAATCCATTTTTTTAGGTCTTAAAATCCAGTAGCCGCCTGGGTTATGACTAATCAGATTGCGCTGCCGCACAAAACCCATCGCTGGATTGTATTGACCGTCGATAAAATCGGTCACCCAACCAAAGTAAAATTTATTAGAATTGTTACCCGCAAAAACTCGACCCGCATAGCCCGCTTCTCCCGTTTGTTCGTCAATGGAAGTAGTCAATAAATATTGAATATCCCACTCGCTGGTAGGTCGAATTTGACCATCAATGGTAATCGTCGTATTATTATTTCCCGCCACGCCCAGTTCGGTGGACGCTTCGTCCAAACGGTGGGTAATCATTACCCCCACGTTATTTTCTCGACCGTAATTGCGCAAATACCTAGCGACTGCAAAATTGGAAACGGGGGAACTGTTCGTATCGCCCTGGCGCACAAATAGTCCCGCAATCGCCTGTTTATCCGTCCGTTGCGTGAAGCGTGTACCTACTTGAATCGGTGCGGGTGCTGCGTTAAAACTACCCTCCAAACCAATCCGCCGACTAAAAAAAGGCCGTATAGCCTGTTGGGAACCACCCGACCAAATGCCCGAATTTTCGAGAAAAAATTGCCGCTGTTCGGGAAAGAAAATATTAAAGCGTTCTAGGTTATTAACCGCTCTATCCACGTCGGCTTGCGCAAAATCTGTATTGAAAGTTACATCTAACACCGACTGCGGATTGAGGGCCCATTTGAGGTCGCCCCCTACTTTAATATCCCCTTTGGTGGTGGTTTCGTTTCCCAATTCCACGCGGTCGAACTGGTACAAGGTATAGGGTTCTACTCGAATATTAGCCGACGGGGGCGGCACTTCAATCCCCGTCAACTTGGCGGCGTAAGTCATCCGATAAGGTGAAAAGGACTGTGGAATAGCAGGAAAAGTGGACACTTCAATGTCTCGCCTAGCATACCGCACCAAGGTCACGCCCCATTCTACGGGTTCGCCGTCCTTGGGCGCGTCGTACCGTAGGGTTTTAAAGGGAATGGCAAATTCGGAGGTAAAGCCCTCGTCCGTGCGTTGCGTACGCACCGTCCAAAGCGTATTCCAACCGTTGTCGTAGTTATTGCCGTTAAAATTTTGGAAGTCCCGTTGGTTGCCGTAAGGGGTGGTTTGGAAAGATTGAGCGTACTGCTTTAGATTTTGGGGGTCTAAGGCGACGCCAAAAATATCGTTAACCCCCCAAGTAAAATCGCGCCGCAGGTCTTGCACCCGAATGCCTTTGAACCCTACCGAGTCCTTACAAAAAGCACCGACGTATAAATTTTTGTCGTCATACAAAAATTTGACCTCCGTTTCGTAGCGAATGGGCCCACCTTGTCTGGGTTCTCTTCTAAAAAAATCGGACACGGCGGTGGCTTGCTGCCAAACGGCTTCGTCCAATCGACCATCAATGTTTATCGGCGCAGCAGTTTTTATCGCCCTCACTTCGGGGCGATTTTCGGGAGGTGGGAAATTGAGGTCACCTACTTCGTCCGTTTGGGCGAAGGCAGGGATGGTCAACCCAAAGAAGGCGACCAGCAGCACGAAAGGCCGTACTAGCAGTAGTATTTTTTGGTAAATGATATCAGATAATTGATGCTTTGTCATGCGTAATGGGAATAATAAAAAAGTAGCAATAGTCCATCACTTGATGAGGTCTATTCTTTAAAAATAGACCCCATCCTAATTTCTACATACAAATACGGTAATGAGGTTTATTTCTTGCAATCGCATTGTCTGTTTTAAGAATAAAGCTTAGTGCCGGAGCGATGCTCCTTAGAGCTGTTTTGTTACTGTTTTATACAGACAGGGGCAGAGCTAAAGCTCTTTGTTAATCTAAAAATTAGGGGCTTTAGCTCCGCCATCGTCTGTAGAATCCATCATTCAAATAACTATGTAAAGGAGCATCGCTCCGTCCCTAAAGTCTGGTCTTGTCTGACAGTCGAAGACGGTCAGACAACGAAGTGGTCTTACTTCTGACTTCTTCTTTAAAACTTATAAGTAACGGTCAACAACAAATTGCGTGGTGCGCCAGGTCCCAATCTGGAAGGATTAAGTCCGCCTAACCAATAAGTTTCATCAAATAAATTATTGAATTTTAAAATCACCTGCATCTTCGTGTTAGCGGGTCTATAATAAAGCGCCGCGTCAAACACGGTATAAGCTGGCAAAGCAACTCTGTCTGTGTCATAAGTAGGATTATACCAAGTCAATCTTTCGTCAACAAACTGGGCGCCTAAACCGATTCCAATTCCTTTTAAGGCGTCACTCGTGAAATTATAGCGAGTCCAGAAATTGGCCGTATGCTTTGGCGCACCTCCGATTCTTGCGCCAATAAACTCCGGAATAGCATCTTCTACGATTTCCGCATCGTTAAAACCATAAGAGGCAATTAGTTGGAAATCTGGTGTAAGGTAACCAGAAATATCCATCTCAAAACCTCGGCTGCGTTGCTCTCCTCTGGTGGTTAGATTATCTAAATCGTAGGTGTCGCCTAATAAAATATTCTTTTGATTGATATCAAAGACGGCCAAGTTGGCAAATATCTTACCGTTAGCAAATTCCCCCTTAAAGCCAATTTCTTTTAAGCTACTTTCCAGCGGGTCGAATCTAGCTGGTGAAGCTGACCAAAAGAATCCTTCGGCAGTTGGTGATAAGGCTACGGTATTCGTATGAGGTTGAAAACCTTCCAAATAAGTAGCGTAAGCACTAATATTGTCGGTTAACTCGTAGGTCAGTCCTACTCTAGGTACAAAAGCGCTGGTCTTTAACTCGTCTTCTGACCTTTCATAATTAAAAATATCGGTAAACGACTCGTACCTTAAATTAAACAGGGCTGAAAATTTTCCAATCTTGAATTGGTTTTGAATATAAATCCCGTTGGAGGAGCTTAAATTTCCTGGAATGGTTAGTTCAGCCAGGTTGTAGGCATTAGTATTTCTAGCACCATTAAAAGGATTTTCTAAATTGAAATGAGGCACCGCAGGCACAGGCATTGTCACACCATCCACCACCATAGTTTGAAAATTAGCCGCATTAGCTGGTCTGAAATTGGACTGACCGCCGCTTAGGGTTAAATACCTTCTTGCACGTAGAAAACCTGCCCCGACGGTTCTTTCCCAACGGGTCGCATCGTACCCAACCAGTATTTTATTGGTAACGTTGCCACTTTTTATATCGTAGTTGAAGTAAGCGGTAAAATTATCGGTGTCCCAAAATTGTTGTCTTTGGTCATATCTCAATCTAGCAAGGGTTGGAATCACATTGCCTTCAATGTCAACCGCAGTACCATCCACTCTATGTTCTGCCAAATCTTCGTTCCAAATTTGTTTCATGTACTGTGCATTGAAACCAAAGTTTTCACTAAACTTTTTACTAAAGCTGGTCGTGAAGATGATTTCATCGGTCTTATAATGGTCGTTAGAAGCTCCGACATTTAAGGAAATCGGCGTACTATTAATATCGAATTCCCCGTTGATTGCCCCAAAAATAGGTTGACCTCTATCCAAGTTCCCAACACTTTTGTTGTAAATCATTTCCACGTTTAAGGCAGTCGATTCATTGGGAACAAAACTAAGAGAAGGGGTAATGAGAATGGCATTATTGTTCACCACGTCTCTAAATGATTTGGCTTCCTGAAAAGCAGCATTGAGCCGATAGAGCAACGTTTTTTCCTTATTCAAAGGGCCTGTAAAATCCATCGCTGCTCTCAAGGTCGAAAAACTTCCAGCAGTCAAAGAAACTTCGCCTCTTTTTTCCTTTAAGGGTTTTTTAGTGACCATGTTGATGGTTCCTCCTGGGTCAGCACTAGAAAAAGTAACCGAAGAAGGTCCCTTGATGACCTCTACTCTTTCGATATGAGAAGTAATCGGTTGTAAAAAATAATACTGTCTAGTTCGCAGACCATTTAAGGATTGACCATCTTCCGCTTGGGTAATTCCACGAATATTGAAGTGATTGTAAAGACCCGTAGAGGAAACACTACTGACTGCCTTCACCGCATCCGATAATTGAAAAGCTTGTCTATCACTGATGAGTTCTTTAGTGACGGAGGAAATAGACTGCGGCAATTCCTTGTTGAGAATAGCTGTTTTGGTTGCCGAGAAAGAATAGTCACTGTTGTAGTCCGTTCTCGCCCGACCGACTACTTCGACTGATTGTAATAAAAGGGCATCCGCCTCTAAGGTAATGTTTAAGGTAGACCCCATGTCGGTTGAGCTTATCATTTGCTCGTAAGTTTTAAATCCTAAGGAGCGTACCGATAATTTGTCGTAAGTGCCGTTCAAATTGGTGAATTCAAAATTACCATCCACGTCGGTGACGGTATTGGCATCGCGGACCGCCCTGAGGGGTCCGACCCTAATTCCCTAATCCTTGGGGTCTGGCCCGTACCCACCTACGTCAATTTGTTTGATCTTCTGGCAGTAAT
>JBCCQK010000067.1:0-23447 GCA_039024375.1 Bacteroidota bacterium | reverse complement strand
AGCTTTACCCATTATTTAGACTTTTTTGAATTTGCAATAATGTCAATGAACTAAAGATACAACTTCTTGGCTATTTATTGACCCCAACTTGCTGTCGAAAGACATTCCCGTTACCCCGTGATTTTAGCCTCTTTATTCAACCACCCTACCTTACTCGAACAATTCCAAAAATAACAGTGGTACTTTAAAGCAGACAAAGTAGCACTAACTGCCACCGCATACTTCCAACTCATTCACTCTTCCAAAAACGTCGTCAATCGCCCACCAATTTCTTCCAGCGCAGCCAACACCGCCGTTTTTTCCGCTCGTCGCCGCAACGTCTCATTCGTCAAATCACTATCCAATTTTTTCGTATAAAAATCTCTAGTAACTACCTCCGAATGAGGAACAATGCCCGTCCGAATATCCATCAACAAAGACTCGCAAGTAGCGTAGGCTTTGACCTCATCTTTTTTAAAGGTTTTATAGCGGTGGTAAATATCGGAATTGATGGAAAAAATAAATAATAAATCGGCCTGTAATCTTACCGCCGACTCCCGCAAAGTAAAAATATTGGGCGAATTACCCAATATCAGTTGGGGCATCAAGATAATTTTTTGCACGGCCAGTACGTTTTCCAATTTCGCCGCTAGCATATCAATGTACTCTTGTTGCAGTTTCAAGTAATCTTCATTGTTCCAATAAGAAGCGTAGTAGCGACTCAGCGACCGATTCGAATAATTGAATAAGGCAATCCGGATTGTGTCGGGTAGTACAATGTCGCTATTTAAGATAGTTTGAATATTCTCTTCCGTCAGCGTACGGTCTTTGAACTCGAACAGCGACCGATTCAAAGTAGGGCGACTTTTGGTTGGTGCATCAAAGTTAGCAGGGCCGGGCGAACCGTAGTAAGCACGGCCACCACCACAGCCCATTAGTAAGATACAGCAAGCACTAAAAAGGGTGTATTGAAAGATTTTTTTTAACATAATTCGGGTGATTTAAGTGAGAAGACAGAAGTCAGACCACCTGCCCGAATGCTCAGGCGGGCGGGTTTCATTGCCAGCCATACGGCCCGTACTGGGGAGGTCAGACTTGTAGCGAGCCATAACCAGTATAACAAAAAACGCCCCGCTCTCCCAATAGAGAACGGGGCGTCCCGCAAGTTGTTGTATAATCAATAATTCATTAAGAACACTAACGATTAATTGCTACTTGCACATTGCAAATTGCAAATTGTTAATTGTAACGAACGGTAACGGTCTCACCAATCCAACAGCCAACTTTAGCCGTCTTTCCTCCCTGCATACCTCTCATAAATACATCTTCCTTTGGAGGAATAGAACCAGAGTAAATACCGATTTTCTTGTTTGCTTCCTGCGCAATTTCTGGGTCAGAATCGACAGACTTTGCTTTTCGGTACTTATCAATGGCAGCAATTACGGCCAAACCTCTAGTGTACCCATCCTTTCCACAGTTCTTACTAGACTTAGCGTACAAGTCACCGATTAGCATGTAGGGTCTTCCCCACCCTGAACGCAATTTAGCAGCATTATAAGCATTTGTTCTTGCTTGCCCGTTTTGTCCCAACTTCCGCCCTTGGATAGACGCGATACTGAAGTAGTAACCTGCTTTCTTATCGTCATCCGTTTCCGCCTCAAGTGCTTCTCTGTACTTAGCAATCGCCTCTTTGAACTTGCCCTCTTTGTATAACTTGTTGGCCATAATTCCAGGGTTATTCGCTTCGAATTCTGCTTGTCGTCTAGCATTTTCTTCGATAGCGTACTTTTCATATTTCCCTTCCAACTCGTCCAAGAAAGCATTACCTGACTCACAGCCTTGTCGCTTCAAGATAGGAATAATCTTTTTCATCACCTCTGGATTATCTGGGTCTGCTTCGAACTCTGGCTTAAATTTTTCTACGAAGTAATCGCAGTCGAAAATGTTGTTTTCAATCTGCGCAAAGATAGCGTCAACGGAAGCCTTTGCTTGCTTGTAGTAAGCCTTGTATTTAGCATTGTTAGCCATATTATGTTCCGCAATTTCGGTCAACTTGGCGTAAGCTGCTCTCGACTCTGCTTTGTCCATTTTATCGTTAGTAAACTGGTGCACCACGATTCTAGCGTAAGGGTCCAAAACGATGTACTCCGTATCCATTCCACCCTTTTCCATTGCGGACTCTAAAGTTGCTCTAGTTTGTGAATAAGGTGTTTGTAAATCGTAGAACATATCGAATCCTTGACGACCTAAGTGGTAGGCTACTCGGTCTTCGGCTTTGGTCTTAGGTAATTTGATACTACCAGATTCTAAACACTGAATCGCACCCGCATATAAGTCCAAAATTCGCTTTGACAATTCTGCTTTCTTGGCAGCGTCCGTCTCTTTCTTGAATTTATCTTTTAAAATTTTGATACCGTCCGTGTAGTGAACGTCTCGCAAACCATCGGCAGCAGGAGCAGCAGCGTAGGCTTTTTCCCAATTGTCGTAGGCGGCATCGAAGTTCTTAGATTTGACATCTTGACGATACAACACGTGAAACGTTTCGGCATCACTTGGATTAGACGCTTCGGTAAATTTTCCGCACTGTGCCGTAGCGGGCGTCGCTAGGTACAATAAACCAGCCAAAAAGAAGGCTGTCTTTAATAGATTTTCTATTCGCTTCATAAAAATTAGTTTTAATTGAATTTTCGTTTGAAAAACCAAGAATTATCATTTAAGGTAAATCCTAGCGTAAATTCTCCGTACGTTTCTTGTAGCGAAGTATTTGCGCCTCTTCTACCCAACTCTACTGACAAATTAACAAAGGATACTTGCTGTCGGGGCAAGGTTATTGGTAATCCAAACCCCATAGTAACACCATATTCATTCACTTGAACCCCGTCGATGCTTCTCGGGTCGGTTCCTGTGAAGGCCCCTATTCGATAGCGAATCCGTTTCCAATACTTGTTGTAAGAAGCAAAGTCTGGAACAAATTCCGCTCCGAAAGACGCTCGCCAAGTATCCTCAAAAGTTTCTGGCTTAGCGTCATTTTGGTAGCTACTCCAATTGAATCGGTCAATATTGACCCCAATTTTATATTTCGACCCGCCTGACAATAAGGCACCGAAGCCAAATTGCCCTGGCAACGTAGCTTTTCCTTTTACTTGACTCCTATCTACTAGTGTATCGCTGGCAAAGACAGTGTAAGCGGGATTAATTCGAGTATAAAACTGCGAAGTGTTGGTATTTAGACTGCTGTTCGGAGCCGCTGTCACACCAAGTGTCAATACTTTTGTCTTTTTAGGGTTCTCATTTTTGAAAACTAGATTGTATTGAGCACCAATTTTCCATGTAAATCCATTGATACTGAAATCGTCTAGAAATCGGTCTTGAAAGCCCGTAGGTAAATCTTGAAAAATAACATTTTGTATATTTTCAATTTTTCCGAACAAGTACCCTACGTTAAACCCAACAGCTAGCCGCTTGTATCTAAATCCATTAGAAAAAACGAATTGATTCGTTCCGCCTTCCCCTTCAAATTCACTACCCACCGAGCCAATATTGGGAACTTCTCCCGTCGTTTGTACAATGTATCCCACTTGCGAGTAGGGTACTAAAGCAAAGGACATTCCCCAAGCAAAATCTCTTCTTTCTCGCTCCAATAAATCATTGACTGGATTATTTAAAGTAAACCCTAAGGCCAAATGGGACAAGTTTCCACTCCAGTTTCTGTTACTTTGAACACCACTTTCCCAAGTTGACCCTCTTCCGTATAATCCAAAATCGAAAGCCGCCATTTGCATAAAACCCAAAGACGCTGGATTCTGCAAATTGAGGTGATACGGATTATTGTAAGCGTTCGTAAAGCCGGGGGTTGCTCGTAAATTGGTAAAATTCTGATTGAGTATTTCTCCGATACCAAATCTGGAATAAGGAGAATTGTTTTGGGGTTGAGCCATTGCTAGCGTTACCACCAAACCAGCCGACAGCGTCAAAAAAATACGTTTACAAAAGCTCCACATTATGAATAAGGATTTTGTTAAGTCCAATGAGGACAAGATTAGCATCGGCAAATATCTTAGTTTTCAATCGTTTGGCAAAATATTCGGCGTCCCCGCCTGTTAAGGTTGTGTTAATCCCCTCAAATTGCCTTTCGAAGTAGCGAATCCACGCTTCCATCTCTAAAATGTTGCCTAACCCTCCTCCAACTTGTAGTGCTTCCGTTGTATTCTTTCCGATACCATTTTTAACATCCTCCATCGGTGTCACGAGCGGTAATTTGGACGTAAAATGCTGCATCGCTCGGTAGCGCATTCGCAAACCGGGCGTGATGTTACCCCCTAAGTACGTCCCCGAAGCATCAATAATGTCGTAGGTTGTACAAGTACCCGCATCAATGACCAGACTGTGCTGATTCGGAAACACAGTGTTTGCTCCAACGACTGCAGCTAATCGGTCTTTTCCCAATGTTTTAGGCGTTCCGTAACCATTGGTAATTGGTAAAGGCGTATCGGCGTCTAAGTTCAAGAAATACCCCTGTCCTTTCAAATAGTTTTCCATCGGTTGATTAACTGTCTTTACAGTAGAACAGATGATATTTTCAACGTTTTGGTTGTTTACTAAGGCTTTTAAATCGTCCATTGTCCATTGCTCCACTACCTTTTTATGGACTAATTCTTCTTGCTCAAAGAAACCAAATTTCGTCCGTGTATTCCCAATGTCAATGGTTAGATTCATGTAATTTTTTCGCAACTATTAAGTCGGTCTTTCCTCTATTTGTCGTAACTCGTTACCTACAATAGACGTTTAACCTCCCTTAAAATGTCTTAAAGGATGTTTAAGGTTACGTTAAGATGTTTTGATGAAATTTGCCGTTTGAAAAGAAAAGAATCGTAAAAATAAGGTAGTTAGGGGAATTAACTACTAAAAATTGGCCAAAAATTGGCTTTTCCCGTTCATTTTTTTGGAAAACTCGTGCCCGTTTAAAATCAAGAAAAGGAAAATTGATGAAGTCCTTGTTAATTCTACTTTGTAGTCTGACCGCCGTGCAGCTAATAGCGCAATCGCCATCCAACGACGACTGTACCAATGCCATTGATTTAGGCACACTCCCTTACTGCGAAACGACCGTTTTTACGAACATCAATGCCACTACGAGCAGCTTGCCCGACGAAACCATTCCCGAGTGTTTTGTCGGTGGGTCAGTCCAAAACGATGTATGGTTTACCTTTCAAATAGCTGAAGACAGCAACAACCGTAACTTTAAAATCAATCTCACTGCTACTGACGAATCAAGCATCCTCCAACCCCAATTGGCCGTTTATCGAGGTGCTTGTTCGGATAACCAACTCTCTTTATTAGGCGTTTGCGCTTCTGCCAAAGACAATGAATCAAACTTATCGGTAGAAGCACTTAACCTCAAACCCAATACGACTTATTTTCTCCGTATCAACGATTATTCCGCAACAGCTGCCCCTAATTGGGGTAATTTTACGCTTTGCATTGAGTCACTATCAGACGTTTTTATCTTAGGAGAAACTTCCGAAACGGGACTGTGCAAGGGAACACTATACGATTCAGGTGGTCCCAATGGGAACTATAACGACCGAGAAGACCACACTTTTACGATATGCCCCAACGAATTTCATCGCTGTATCGCCATCGACGTCACTACTTTTAACACCGAAGAAGAATTTGATATTTTACGAGTTTATTCGGGCAAAGGCAATGACTTGACCTTATTGAAAAATATCAACGGCCAAGGCCAACATGCTTTAGTCAACACCGATAACAATTGTGTCACCATTAACTTCACTTCCGACCCTTCGAATAGCGGTGAGGGCTTCGAATTGACCTGGCAATGTTCGCCCGTCGCTTGTCCCGAAGCGCTGCCCGTTGACTGCGATGCCCCTAATTTGATTAGCCGTTTACCTTTTCAAGCAAATAATTTAAGTACTTGCTTTGCGGGTAACAACGTAGAAATTGGCCCTTGCGGGAAAGACGAATTTCTGGGTGGCGACGAGTATATTTTTGCCTACGATTCGCCCGGTGGTGAATGTATTGCCGTGACGCTTTTAGGTGCCAATCCCAAAACGGGTCTCTCTATTCTACGCGGTTGTCCTAAGTCGGGAACTGCCGTTTGTATAGACCAAAAAAGTACTGCGCAGCTAGGCGACCAACTGACCTTTTCCAACGTGTCGCTGAAAGAAAAGGGGCGCTATTTTTTCCTAATCGCCAACGAACGCAATTGCACGCCCTTCGATTTTTCTATTACGACTTCTAGCACCTGCCCACAGACTTTTCCGTCGGCCGCTCTTTGCAATAATGCCTTAATTTTGAACGGTTGCGACACCGATTTACCAACGGCGTTAACGGTCGAGTTCGGTGCGGGTGACAATACCTTTTTTCAGAAAGGCGTTAATAATGGTTGTTGGGAAAATGTATTTGAAAATAACTACACGTGGTTCACCTTCGAAGCGCAAGCCGACGGGGAGTTTGCCTTTATCATGCGCAATAACGACCCCGACGGTACAGTGGACATCGACTTCAATATTTGGGGGCCGTTCAATAGCTTTGAAAATGCTTGTTCGGGTGCTCGCAACTTCCAACCCATTCGCAGTTCTTTCGCCGACGATTTGGTGTATATCTTAACGGGACTCGCTAATGTCAATCCAGTTTTTGGAACACCCGTGACGGCCGTCTGTGAAAGTTCAGAGAGCGAAGGTTTTTTAAAACCACTACAAGTCAAAAAAGGAGAAGTCTATGTCGTCCTCATCAACGATTTCGACGGCGTTATTTTTAGCGGCGCTATCAATATCGACTTTTCAGAAACGACAGCAGGTGTACTCAGTGATTTACCCAATTCGATTAGCCAATTCCAAGACACCGTTATTTGCGTAGGGGACACTTTAGCCTTAGCGGCCACGGGCGCCTCGGCCTACAAATGGCAACCGTCGGATAATTTAAGTTGTCGAACTTGTCCCAATCCGACTGCCGTTCCTACCCAATCCATCGTTTATACACTAGAAGCTAGTAATGTTTGTAGTCAACTATTCGAAACCGTCAACGTGTCGGTCATTGACGCCCAAGCGGGCGATGACCAAACAGTTTGTGTAGGCGCTACGTTAGAATTGGGAATGGAGGCCACCACAGAAGGGACTACCTACTCTTGGTCAAGTCCCAGCGGCTTGAATTTATTGAGTTGTTCGGACTGTCCTAATCCCGTATGGACGGCGCAAACGGCGGGAACTTTTGATTATATTTTTAAAGTAGAAAAAGAGAATTGCCAAATTTTTGATACGATTCAATTGACCGTATTGGAAGGCAATGCGCCGACTTATCAAATAGCCGACGACCCAACTATTTGTTTAGGTGATTCTATTACTTTAGGTAGCAATAATTCCGAAAATCAAACCTACGAATGGACGGCAAAAAATGGAGATTTTCGGTCGATGAGCGCCAACCTGACGATTCAACCCACCAAATCGAATACTTATTTTTTAACCGTTTCCACGGACAATTGCGCTGTTTCCACTGTTGATAGCGTTATGATTACCATTTCGGAATTGCCTATATCCATTTTACAAAAAGATACCACGGTTTGTCAAGGAACAATTATTCCTTTTGCGCAAAGCGAACCCCAAACCAATGTGACCTATAATTGGACGAGTCTTTCGGGCACGCCAATCATCGATGCCAACCAATTATCAGCAAGTATTCAAGCAACTGACTCCGATACTTATGTATTGACGGCTAGTAATGGGGGCTGTACCAAAGCAGATTCGATGTCTATAACGGTCATTCTCGCCGAAGTGGATTTTGTAGGATTACCTCGTCAAATCAATCTTTGTTTGGGTGACGAATTAGCTTTCAATTTGACGACACAACCCGCCAATTTAACACCTCGATTGCGGACATTGGGCAGCACTTTAGACACTACCCTATCAAGTCTTTTTTTGGAAAAAGCGCAAAATCAAATCTACGTCGCTTCCATCGAAAACGACGGTTGTGTAGCTAGTGACACTTTAGCCGTACAAGTTGATTCTTTACCTTTCAATCTAGCGATTATGCCTAATGACACCAGCGTTTGTCAAGGCACGCAACTCGTTTTGCAATCACCCATTTATCGCCCCGACGATTATCCGAATATAACGCACCAATGGATGCCCGAAGTAGGTTTCGATTCACCCGATTCTTTTTACAATTTGGTACTGACGCCTACCGATACTGTCCTGTTAAAAAGAGTCGATAAGAACGGCGCTTGTGTGGATACGGCTTTCGCCCAAATCAACGTGCAACCCTTCGTGGAAGTACCCATTTCACCCGCCGAGACAATTATCTGCCCCGACGACGCCGTTGACCTACTAGCTAATCTACCCGACGGCGCAACGGATATTCAATGGCTGCCCGACGGCGTAGCCGACTGCTTAGATTGCTCTAATCCAACCGTAACCGTTAACGAAACAACGGAGATTACCCTTACGGGAAAAATAGAAGATTGCCCCTTGGTGGGCAGTAGCAGAATAGAAGTCATCAATTACGATGCAATAAATCTGTTCAATCCAAATCCAACGGAACTCGTCCTCGGTCAGTCCATTGACTCTTTAGCACTTGACCTACCCGTGCCGTTTGATTTAGTGGAGAAGATTGTTTGGACGGCGGACGGCGTTCCCATACCCGACGAGACCGATACTATTTTATTAGCTTATACGCCCTTTGCCAACGAACCTGCTACCAAAGACGCCCGAACGGTGACCATCGGTGTGGACGTACAATTTACGCTCGGTTGTTCTTGGTCGGATAATCTTGAATTTGTGGTGTTACCGCCCGTGATTCCCAACGTTTTTACGCCCGGTCAAGATGGTACCAATGATAATTTCAATCTACAAATCCCCAACGCCGAAGAGGTCATTGATGTTTTTCAAGTATATAATCGGTGGGGGACTTTAGTGTATGATAATGACGACCCTGTTAATGGGTGGAACGGGAATGACCGCAACGTAGGGAAAGCTATGCCAGCGGGCGTTTATTTGTATCGGATTCAGTATCGGATTGAGGATGCGGTGGAGGTGGTTAAAGGAAATTTGACGTTGATACGGTAAGGAGAAATACTTGATAATTTGGCTGAAAGAGCCTTTAGTACATTGCTCTTTCTTGAAACATTGGTTTTGCAGTCTGCCAAACATTAATTACATTTGCACAATTTCATTGAAACATGCAAACATAAAACGCTGTTTTACTACTACTTATGCAGGTAAAATTAAGCGAATATTTTGAGAAAACTATACGCAACGAACAATATGTAACAAACCCAACGAATCTTTACAATTGATGGCTAATCAAGAAGAACGCTATGGCATAAATCGCTTCTTAGAGTTTGTAGTAGTGCCGATTTTTTTGTTTTCCTTAGAAATGACGATAAGAAAATTAATAGCAGAAGATATTTTCTACGTTGAAAACATTTTTGAAGGGACCCATTTTAAAAGTGTTGTGGGAATATCTCTTTCATCTATAGGTCTAACTAAACTCATACCTGCATTAAGAGCAAAAAAACCCAGTACTAGTGGAAACACTATAACGCTAAAAAGGTCAGATTTCAGATTAATTCTCTTTACAGTCGTTTTATTACTAGTCAATACTGTTTTGTGGATTTGGACTTATGCTTTAGTTGTTAGTGGTCAAAATTCTTTAATAGAGATAGGATTATTTGATAAATCTATACCACTTTACACGGATGCTTTACTTGGCCTACTATCATACTCTATTGCATTCGTAGTTGTTTCCATTAAAGATAATTTATAAAATTAAACCCTCCTTTTGATATGCAAAATAAAATATATGAAGTATCCTCAATAATATTAATAATCAAATTTTTCATACCATTTGTTATTTTATTTTTAGTTACTCTATTTATACCTAAGAAAGATAAAAGTGATTTAGCAAACTTTGTTAGCCAATCTAAAACGGAAAGTAATCAGGAAATATCTGCTGAGAAAAGCGTTGCTGTGGTTGTATCTCCAAATCCAAATATTGAAAGTCCTTATCCAAATTCTGGCACACAAATTGAAAATAGTAAGGTTGATATTAATAATCCCAACGCAGAAAAAGTTCAAGATTTGCCCGAACAAGAAATAAGTTTTTGGCTTACAAATTTGTTTCTATCAATTATTATTTGTGGTATAACTTATTACATAGTAGTGCCATTTATTAATAAAATTTTAAAGCAATCAAAAGAGTCACCTGAGCAATAAGTTCAACAGTTCTAATAATTACCTTTCTAAGAATATTTCATTAAGTAAATATTCCTAATCTGATTTTATACAACTTTCTTTTTACTCTCCTAATTTACCTACATCAGATAAATAGAAACTAGTGCAGTACAAAATTTCGGAGTGTACTTCCTTTCTCATTTTTTTCATTAAACTTAATCCTTAGCTTTTTTTTCGTAAATAAGGGCAAAATGAAAATGAAATATATCTGAAATTGATGTTTTATTGGAAAATTTGAAGAAAAGCAATTAAATTTAGCGTACTTTTTATTTTCTAACTATTACTTTACCTAGCTAGCAAAATAGATAACATGAAACGTTTCCATTTTATAATTTTCGCTACATTGCTACTATTCGCTTGTTCTTCTAACCGAGACCTCGCTGGCCCACCTTACAACAATCCAAAGCAGCTACTAACGCTGGAAGACCGTTTACTGCAAAAACCAGGCGTCTTCATTCAAGGGGGGCAAGTTAGAATTCGAGGGGGTGACCAATCTTTCCTATCGGGCAGCGAACCACTCTTCGAAATCAACGGGCAAGTCGTTTCGGGAGGTTTTGCGTCCGTCAAGAGTCTAGTTGGACCGATGGATATTAAGTCTATTCGGGTTTTAAAGAATCCAGACGAACTGGCGATATATGGCGCTAGAGGATTGAATGGCGTAGTGAAAATTCAATTAAATAATGCAGTGGGGAGTTCGTACTAGAAGGCGTTTTCCCTCCTAACTACTCCGTTTTTATGGCAGCAATCGGATTCGCCAAAGCCGCCTTCCCACTCTGCCAACCAATCGTCACTAAAGCAATAACCACTGTTGCCAAACCAGTCACAGCAAACATCCACCATTTCAACTCGATTCGGTAAGCAAAATCATTGAGCCAATCGTTCATAAAGTACCAAGAAGAGGGAATCGCCAACGCAAAAGCGACCATAATCAATTTTAAATAATCTTTGGCTAAAAGGGTCATAATGCCCGTAACGGAAGCGCCCAGTACTTTGCGAATGCCAATCTCTTTGGCTCGTTGTTCGATGGTGAAAGCTATCAGTCCAAGCAGTCCCAAACAAGCGATGAAAATAGACAGTGTAGTAAATACACTTAGAATAGAACCGATTCGACTTTCGGTTTGGTATAAGCGTTCGTAGTCCTCGTTTAAAAAAGTGAAGGTGTAAGGTACACCCGGATTTAGCTGTTGTAGTAACGCTTCAGCCGCACTAATCACTTGCCGCTCTTTTCCCGCTTGCAATCGGACCGCCAAGAAGGAGTATGGAAGGTCAAAACTATTAGAAGACTCGTGGAAAAAACCAAAAGGTTCGATGGGCGACCGAAAGGAGTGCGTATGAAAATCTTTGACCACACCCACCACTTGAAAACGCTGATTTTCATTACCTGGATAGCGGATATATTGTCCAATGGGGTTTTCCCAGCCGACGTAGCGAACCGCCGCTTCGTTTAAAATTACTGCTCGGTCATCCGTGCCGTACTGCTCATCAAAATCTCTCCCTGCAATTAGTTCAATATCCATTGTTTCTAGGAAGTCGTCGTCCACGAAGTAAGAGGAAAGGCTCAAATCCATGATTAGTTCGTCCGTAGTACCGTCCGTTTCAGGAACGTAGGTATCGCCAAAAAAGCCTTTTGTCGGTAAGTCGGTTGAATGGGTAGCATGGGTCACCTCGGGCAATTGCAATAATTGATTTTTAAAGGCTTCAACTTGATTGCCCAAACGCTGCATATTTGGAATAACGAGTACATTCTCTTGATTCAGCCCCAAATCGGACTGAGCAAACCGAATTTGTTGTAGAATAATAAAGGTCGCCGTTATCAAGGCCATCGAAATAGTAAATTGAAAGACGACCAAACCATTTCGAATCTGATGATGACTGTCTTTTCGATTGGCGATATTATTTTTTAGTGCCCTAATAGGTCGAAAGCCCGATAAATAAAAGGCAGGGTAGCTTCCTGCCAATACGCCCGTCAGCGCAACAATGCCTACCGCCAGTAGCAAAAACTGTTTTAAGAAAAAGTCCTTCGTCGAAAGTGGTACGTCGATTAACTGGCTGAACCAAGGTAAAGCTAACTGGGTAAAGGCTAAAGCCAACAGGCCAGCTACGGCACTGTAAAGCATTGCTTCGGTCAAAAATTGACGAATTAAATCGCTTTTGGCCGAGCCCAGTACTTTTCGAACCCCCACTTCTTTGGCCCGCTTCATGGACCGAGCGGTCGATAGATTCATAAAATTGATACTCGCCAACAATAAGATGAGTAAGGCAACGGCAGCGAATATTTTTACTTCCGTATAACTCCCCAAATTGGTCAGCCGAGAAGATTGGTCTTCCGAAAAAAGATGCACGTCTTCGATGGGTTTGAGCCACAAGTCCCAACGTTGACCACTATTTAGCTTCTTTTCGAGGTCTTGCCCGACTCGTTTGAAGGCTTTGGCGGCGTGTTGACGAACCATGGCGGGGAATTTCGCTTCCAATGTTGCTAGTTCAGCTTTGTCTAACGGCTGTTTGGTTTTAACGTACGTTTCTAATTGCAACCATATCCAACTCCAACTAAAATAATTGACTCTATCTACATCGGTAATCGGATGCAACATATCAAATTGCAGGGAAGATTGACTCGGCAAATCGGCCAAAATGCCCGTTACCGTGTAAGGCGTTCCATCCACTTCTAGGGTTTGGCCCATCGCCGATTTATCGCCAAAATACTTTTGGGCAATTTGTTGGGTGATTACTAAAGAATGCTTATTAACTAGGGCCGTTTGCGCATTCCCTTCGAGTAGAGGAAAGGTGAAAAAAGTTAGAAAATTCGAATCAACTGACCAAAGTTCCGTTTCCGTGTAAACTCGGTCACCTCGCTGCACCACGACGTCGCCTAACATATAGTGTCGAGTATAGCTTTCTATTTCGGGCATTTCTCGCTGCATGGTTTCGCCTACGGGTGGTGCCATGTTAGACGTTCTGAATTGCTCCCCACCAAAATCTACGGACAGATTGACTTGGTACGTCCGATTCCCGTCTTCGTGAAATTGGTCAAAATGGGTTTCGTGTTGTAAATATAATAGCAACAAAAAGCAGGCAGATAGGCCAATAACTAGCCCCGATAAGTTAATGAGACTGTAAAAACGGTTGTTTTTGAAACTGCGAAGGGCAATTTTAATATTGTTGTGCATTAGTCGAAATATATGGAAATCTAATTTGAATAGGAATCTATGTCCATTTTACTCGTTCAATGGATATGCCAATAACTTAAATTGCTGATTATTAAATATTTACAAACAACATTAAAGCGAAATACTCTATTTTTTGTCCGAATGTGGACGATAAGTGTTCGTTGGTGGACGGATAATTTTTATCTTTGAAAATTATGAAGATATTAACTGTCAGTGGTTCAACTCGTATCGATTCAACCAATATTCGCCTGCTAAATGCCTTGCCTACTTTAATGCCCGCTAGGAATTTTCAACACTACGATTCATTAGCAGCATTGCCCCTTTTCCAAGCAGAATCCGACAAGTATCCTTGGCCCGAAGCCGTTCTTCTTTGGCGAAAGGCAGTCGCCGATGCTGATGCGCTAATTATCAGCACCCCCGAATACATCCATAATATGCCCGCTTTATTAAAAAATGCCTTGGAATGGCTGACTTCCTCGGGAGAATTGGCGCAAAAACGAGTACTACCTATCACTTTTACCCCTCACGAACCGAGAGGCGAACGGGCAATGCAGTCGTTGTTATGGTCGCTGCAAGCGTTGGATGCAAGGATTGTTGCGCAGTTGCCGTTGTTTCAAAATGAGGTGGTTTTTGGTGAAAATGGTCAATTGCAGTGGAACGAGGCAGTAGAAATGGTAGTGGCAGCGGTGGAGGAGTTATTCAACTAATCTCGTTCCTTAATTAAGCGGACAATCTAAACATTTACACTTGTAAAACTGCGACTGAAATCGCGCCAATTTTTTCGAATCAATTCTACGCTGCGTACACCAACAACCTTCGGGTTTGTCGAAACAAACCAACGGTTTGTTGCATCTTCCACAATGCGGTGCAAAATCATCGTCCAATTCGACCGAAGCACAGCCTACTTCCCCCCCCAAAGGGGGATTTTCCTTTTTAATACGTACGCGAACGGAATCTAACTCGTCGAACTGCTTTTTGATACCGACGATAATTCTTGCCGCCACGCTTTCTATCAGCTTCGTCGGTTTTTTCATAGCGGCTTTGCAGATGAAATGCACCGTTTCGTAGTTGATAGTGGCGTATAATTCGTCTTGATAAGCTGTTCTTGGCAATGCCGTTTTCATATATACATCGACCACGTAATGTCCGCCCGTCTTTCGCTCCTCTTCGTAAAAACCGTGATACGCATAAAAACGCATGCCTTCTAAAGCTATTTGTGCCATAAGTGAAATCTAAAACCCGCCAGACTGTTGTGCGGGCTGGTTTAAAACGCAAAATTTAAAATCTAAAAGTAGTGAGAACCAGTAATTTACATTTTAAGCTAGCATAGGTTAATTTTTAAGTCTTGCAGCTATCGGTCCACGGTTGACGGTAAACGGTTAGAACGAAACAAGCTGAAAATCAATAGATTGTAACTATTTCATTTCCAAAAATTTACAACGTTAGACGGATAGCCAGTTTTACGAATGCTAGTGATTTGACTCTAAATAATTGATACTATTATTGACCATGCTGAAAATTAGCAATTTAGCTTATTAGTCACTAATCAACTCGTCACTCGTCACTAAACCAACTCCTCTACTTTTTCCAAAATCCATTTTTTTCCAGCTAAGGCTTTACACTTATCAATTTGGGCCCGAATTTTAGCAACGCCTTTTACATCACCTTGAAAAGTACGGGATAATTTTTTGACAAAGCGGAGTAAATTTAGGTATTGTTGCTGGATTTCACGCGAAATAATTTTATTGCGGCGAATATAAATCCTAAAACTGTCAATCAACGAATCGAGCGCCACTGATTCCCCCAATTCGTAGTACGTTTTTAGCAACATCAGTTTACCGCCCAGTGCATACACGTGATTTTTGTAAACGACTGCTTTTAATAACTCAATAACCTTCGAATATTCTTCTTGGTAAAAATATACTTTGGCTAAATTATAAGCTAAGGCATTATCTTGATGGTCAAGGGGTAGTTTTTTAGCATATTCTTGAATGAAATCTTCTACCCACTGGTAGGCCTCTACCTTGAGTCCAACCGTAACGATATTTTTAAATCCTTGGTGGGAAATAATTCCGTTTTTCAAGACAATCTTCTCTCTAATTAAGACTTTATTAATCTCAAAGAGTTGTTGATAATATTCGGTAACGCCTTTGTTGATTTTGGCAATACAGTAGTTTTTTAAACTAATGTAAAAAGTATCCAATTCTTCTAAAGTGAAGGACTGCGTGTGTCTCTCTAAATGATTTTTGAGTTGGGCAAAATACGCCGAATTGTCGAATTCAGTCATCATTTTGGCCACCAAATAAAACGCTTTGACAGAAGGCTCTTGCACGTAGGATGACTGAGCTACGTAGTCGAGAAAATTAGGCGGTAGCGATAGTTGTGCGCTGAAAGAAATAACCGATTTATAGCTAATGTAAGCGCAGAAGTTTTCCAATTTTTTAGTAATATAGAAGCACTCCAAGTGGTAATCAGCCGCTTCGAAATTTTTGACTAACTTTTTTTTCGATTGAAAGTCGTTCGGCGTATTAAATAAAAAAGCATTAATCGTGTGGTTAGACAAGTGATAGGCCGCATTTCGATAGTTGTTTTTCGAATTGATGGATTCCAATTGAGCAACGGCACTCGTGTAGTATTTTTGTAAATCAAGTCGATTAAGCGCTCGAACGAGATTAAATTGTCTAGCTGCGGCCTGTTTTTGATATTTATTATACGCAAGGAATTGATAAATCAGTTGTATCAAATCGGAACATAATCGTCGCAGTCGAACATCTTTAAATGGCTTGTGACCGTAAATTTTTTTCCAAACGACTTCTTTTTCTAACACTTCGTTTTTACGCTGGCTATTCGGTTGCCGAAGGTGGGCATCAATTAAAGAAAAGAGTTTTACCAAATCTTGCTGTTCGTTGTGAAACGGAGAGCAAACAAATTTGCCGAAACTACTCAATTCGTATTTGGAAAAAGTAGCTAAAAGAGATAATAACTTATTGCTTATAGGCATTTCTTACGCTAAATTTTGTTCTTTTTTGTCGGATAATAGCAAAAAAATAATTAATCGCAAGCGTTTGATTGTCAATATTTTAACTATTAATCAAATTTACTACTTTTAGGTACAAATTGAATATATTGTTCTTTTTTTTTGCATAGAAAAAAGACACATTTGTAAAATGTTAGGCAGGTTCTGAGAGAAACTACACAGAAAAACAGAAAAAATGCGAATGAATAGCACCCTAATTTGGCTAAAAACCTTAATGCTAACCGTTGTGGTCTCCACGCAAATCAACGCTCAAAATTGCGACAATTTAGGACTAGTGAGTAGCGGTTTCTTACTGGGAGAATTTGATTGTGAAGTGTTGATTATCTCGTCCGATGGGATTGATATTTTTCAACCTAGCCAACTTACCGAAGCCCTTACACCAGGCAGTCTCATTCAGTTCTCGTACACCGTTTTGGATAGTACGGACTGCTCGGATAAGATTCCACTGATTGATATTACTTGCCTTACGCCGTTTATTGAGACGGTAGAAGAAACGTGCGGTTTTGCCATTGAATCAACCACTATTACTGATAGTAATGATACCGAAGTTTTTGAACTGGAGGTTTATAACGAAACTGATTTTGGCCCCTACCGACCCGCAACCGTTCGTTGGTACGAATACGAAACGGGGACATTTATCGGGGATACACCCATCGTCCGCTACCAACCGAGCGAGAATAGCCCAACAGTTATTAACGTTTGTGCCGATATTACAACCGATTCTTTGGCTAATGGAACGAATTGTTCGACCACCATTTGCTACACCATTATTCCCGAATCGGTAACGGCCTTTCCCGAAATTTGCCAAGCCTTGCTTGCCTATCAGCCTGCTGACCAATTAGCGGATAACGGAACCATCAATTTTTATAACGTTTCTTTTGGGAATTACACGCAGGCTATTTGGGATTTTGGTGATGGGCAACAAGACACGACGACCGCACTTTCTCTGACCCATACTTACGCCCGACCTGGTCTGTACGAAGTCTGTTTGACAATTGACAACGAGGATAGTTCCTGCGTCTCTAAGTTTTGCTTACCCGTGTTTACCGTAGGGGGCGACGAAATTTGTAATTTCAACGACTGTGTCCTACCCGGCGATACGAATAAAGATGGACTCGTCAACATTTTTGATGTACTGAATTTGGGCATTGGGTTCAATACTAGCGGAAACGTGCGACCCAATGCCGTTATTGACCTCATTTTGCAAGCCGCTTTTGATTGGGAAATGGAAGAAGCACTCGATTTGAATTATAAGCACCTCGATTGCGATGGCAATGGACTCATCGACGAATTGGATTATCTAGCCATTGACCAAAATTATCAGCCAATTGACACGAAGGAAACGGTTAGCAATAATTCCGATTTACCAACTGTTAAATTGGAGTTCTCTTCAGATACCCTGTTTTTAAATCCGAATAATAATCAATCTCGTATTAGTGCTCAATTGAGCATCGGCTCAGCAGTACAACCCGTCAATAATTTTTACGGTTTAGCTCTTTCTTACAACTACCAAAACCCGCTAGTCAGCGGCGTTGAAGTAGCTTATAATGAGAATAGTTTTTTAGGGACTCCTTCCAACGTTTTGGTAAAAAACAAACAGCTTTCTAGTGCCAATCAAATTGGAATTGCCATCACAAAAAATAATCAAGCAGGAAATAGCGGTTCGGGTAACATTGTAACTGTAAGTTTTATTTTAGAACACGATATTATCGACGGCCGTTCCGAAGTGGTGGAACTGGATTTGGATGGTCTAACTGTCGTTGACCCTAACGGCGATGAAATTCCCGTTAGCGTCCCCGAAGATGCACCCGCCGTGGTTTTGATTTTCCAAGATAGTCTTTCTGTTAGTGTAGAAGAATCTCTGACCGAAGACGATTTTAGCGTTTTCCCCAATCCAGCTACGGATAATTTAGTGATTGAATTAGTTGCTAATTTGGAAGACAGCAATAACCAAGTCGTCATTTACAATGCTTTGGGGCAGATTGTTCAAGAACAGACTTTGGCTGGACAACAAACGATTTTGGATATTAGTGATTTGAAAGCAGGGATGTATTGGGTAAAAGTAGCAACGGAAAAAGGCATTGGAGTCAGAGAAATAGTGATTGAGTAATACACGTGTAACATATTGTAACGTATCGGATATTTTCAAAATATCCGATATGTTAAGTAAGTTTTACCAAAAAAATCAATGCTGCGCTCGAAAAAACTCCGTGTACTCAATGAACTCCACTCCTTTGTGGTAAAAAATCTACACTTCCGCTAGATACTCGAAAAACTGCCAACTAAACCCATGTTTGACTCGTCCCAAGCGGTCTAACCACAAATAAAATTTTAATGGTAAACTAGCCGTAGGCTGGTCTGCGGGTAAAAAATCGTAGCCCAAATATTGGCACAATTCTTTCCCCGTAGCGAATCGAATTTGATATTTTTTTAAATAGTGGTCGCTAATCCGAAAGCGACTAACGCACAATCGGACGAGCGCCCGCTGCTCTGCCGACAACTCTTGAAATCGGCCAATACTCGACGCTTGAATAGCCGCCGTTTCCTCGTGTTTCCAACCCGCCACTTTCGTCGGTTCGACCCGCTTTTCGTATTGAGCAGTAACGATTTGTGGTTCGAAAGGAAGTTCAAAAAAAGAGAAAAGCGCAGCTAAAGTCTCATTGGGTTGCCGAACCAAATTTTCGTATTTCAAGTGATAATACCGAGGATGGTCAAGCGTCGCCACGGCGGTATTGAACACGTAGTAGCCCGTCGCCTTGTAAACGTTCATACCCCTGGCCATCAAAGAGGCAATGGTATCATAAGGATTTCTGATGGTCTGAACGACTTTACCATCTGGAAAGTATCGTAAAAAAGGGGCCAATCCCACTGCGTTGGACGGGGACTTAGCCACCCAAATTTTCTTCCTATCTTTTTGTAAAGGCTTGTCGAAAAAAGCGTGAACGAAGGAGGGAAAGTCGGATGATTGTCGAAGCATTTTTTCCAGAGGTCTTTGTTCCCAACCAAAAGCGGGCTGCAATAAATTGACTCCTTTGCGGGTCTGCCAAGCATCGTTTTTCAGATTGGTTAGTAGTTGTTGCTTTGCTTGTTCCCAATCACTATACACTTGTGGAAACGCAAAAAGGTTCGCTTCGGGACCCGCAAAAATCTGCGAGTGTCGATTGAGCATAGTTTTTAGCAGCGAACTTCCCGTACTTCCCGAACAACCAATAACGATAGACAATTAGGATGGATTTTGAAACTGAAAAGGGTAAATATACGGGGTTGACAATAAGAAGTGGTCAAATCTATTTCGAACCTCTTCCTTTTTTATTTTCTTTGCGGTTTCAAAATCTACTATCTATCAAATTGTACAATCTAATAAAATGAAAAAATTAACTTTTTTGCTAGCAATTGTCTCCCTTTTGCTAGTCAATTGTCAAAATAATACCTCCGAATCTACTAGTGCAACGGAAACCTCACCTGCCGCTAAAAAGCAAGGCGAAACGTACGCCGATGGAAAAAAGTACCGCTTAACGCCCGTCAATTCGGGCGTAGCATTTCCAGATGCTGCTATCGAATACAATTATTTTTCGAACGGCCAATTTGCTTTTACCGTCAATAATTATCAATTGGGACAACAGACTCCCGATGCGGGCGATTTGATGTGTGCCAACTCGGGTAAAGGGCAACACATCCACCTCATTTTCGACGACGAGCCTTACGCCGCTAAATACACCAACGTCTTTGATTTTCAAAAAGAAGATGGTCGCTATTACATGTTAGCCTTTCTAGGAAAATCGTACCACGAAAGTATCAAGACCGAAAACGCTTTTGTTGCCCACCGAGTGAGCGTGCGGGATAATTCGATTTACGCCCGTTCGAATATCAAAGACCCCGTTCTTTTTTACAGTCGCCCCAAAGGTACGTACGTCGGGAAAGACACCAAAAAGGTAATGCTAGATTTCTATTTACTCAACGCCACCTTAGAGAATCAAGCCTACAAAGTGCTCGCCGAAATCAACGGCGAACAGCACCTCATCAGCAAATGGCAGTCGTACTACATCGAAGGATTACCTTACGGCGAAAACACCATTAAACTGACGTTGATTTTTAATAGCGGAGAAGTTGTGCCGACAAAGTTGAATCCCGTTACACGGACATTTACGTTGACGAAAGACCCAGTTGGGTAGTTTTTTAGTAGCAGTTTGGCAGTGGCAGTAGGGAGTAGCAGTGGCAGTAAGCGGTAGCTGTAGTAAACTAGTGCAACAAAAAAGTCAACGTCTAATTCCGTGTTCCTCTTTTCCGTGTTAAAAAAATAGCGTATAGTAAGGCATAAGCTGTAATTCCAAAAAAAATTGAGCCATGTTAGTATTTGTAGAGCATAAAGAAACGAGTCAACCGTACATTTTACTCGGAACGGGGCTCGGCATGTACCGTTCAGAATCGGGTAGAGGGCTTTTAGACACCGTAAAAGAAGGTGTTCATAAAATAATAGCCGTCTGCGATAAATCGGGGGAAATTCATTGGTTTCCCTCAAAAGAACTGACAGTTATCACTGTAGATGGTAAGGCGGTAGAAGACCACTGGCTCTAAATATCAGTGTTAAGAAAAGGAATACAAATCTTAATTTCAAAAAAGCATCGTTGGAGAATAGAAACCAACGATGCTTTTTATTATGTACAGACTACTGTTTTTAGCACTTTTTTTATGGGCCAGTTGCCCGCTTTTTGGGCAGAAAGGCAACTTTGCTTGGGGCTTACAAGCAGGTAACCATTCCAGCCGTACTGTTCTTACTACTGAATTTGACAATAGCCCACTTCGAAGTGACTTTTTTATCGGTAGCACCTTCGGCGTCGTTGCTAGACAAAAAATGGGCAAGATAAAGTGGGAATGGGGTGGTTTTTCAGTGAGGCACATTAATCTGTACGCTGAGTATGGTTTATCCGCTAGCTACGGAGGGTATAATTATCGCTACGAAGATGCCTACACTTTTGAAGAACAGTTTACATTTTCCGCACCCTTATTGGTTGTTTTTCGGCCCACGTTTCTCAAATACAATCGACGTAAATTTAAAGGTAAGCAACTATATCCCATCGTCAAATCAGGATTTCAATTTGATAAATTACTGGGTACTTCCATTGACAAACAATACGAGTTTGGCGACGCCACATTATTAGAGTCCGTCAATATAGATAACCGCTGGAACCTCAGCTACGTCGGCGCTTTGGGCTTCCAACGAGAATGGCGGAACGGTCGAATCACTTACGTTGGCATTAATGTCCGCACGCAATTGGGTGTTCGAACGAGCGGAACGGTGCGCCTCAATTCTTCACAAATTAACGAAATTGCTACTTTTGCCAAGCAAGGCAATATTTATTCTATTCATGTGCAGTATTTTTTTGGAGAAAATGCCAGAAATAGAGACCGAAGAGCTAAGCGGTATCCATTGCCGAAAATTATTTATAATCCGAGATATTACTAATGAATTGGACACCCATCATCAAAGGCTTCCAAGCTTTTCTACAACTGGAAAAAGGACTGTCCAAAAACTCCGTTGAGAATTACACTAGAGACGTAGAAAAACTGGTCACCTTTTTGGAATTGCACCAATACGACATTAGCGCAAAAGCAGTCACGTCCGACCACTTACGGGCTTTTATTAAATGGATTAACGAAATTGGCTTAGGCGCTAATTCGCAGGCCAGAATTATTTCGGGTGTCAAAGGGTTTTATAAGTTTATGCTGGTAGAAGACTTGATTGACGAAGACCCAACCTCCATCTTGGATACGCCCGGCTTGCAGAAAAAAATCCCAGAAGTGCTAGCCTACGACGAAATCCAAGCCATGTTGGCGACCATTGATTTGAGTTATGACCATGGCGTTCGCAATCGAGCGATGTTAGAAACCCTGTACGCTTGCGGTTTGCGGGTGAGTGAATTAATTAACCTGAGATTATCCAATTTTTATAAACAAGTGGGCTTTATCAAAGTGATTGGTAAAAGCGATAAAGAGCGAATTGTCCCAATTGGCGAAGAAGCTATTAAGCACATTGGGTTTTATATTGACGGTGTGCGGAATCACCAACGCAATATTCATAAAGACCACGGAAATTATCTCTTTTTAAATCGGCGAGGAAAAAAATTAAGCCGAGTGATGGTGTTCAACATCGTTAAAGAAGCCGCTCAATTGGCGGGCATCCAAAAAAACGTAAGTCCCCACACCTTCCGACATTCTTTTGCGACACACTTAGTAGAAGGTGGTGCCGACCTCAAAGCGGTGCAAGATATGCTAGGGCACGAGTCCATCACAACCACCGAAATTTATACCCACCTTGATACGGAATATCTCCGCTCCACTATTATGAGTTTTCATCCACGTAATCGGCGTGGGGGCAGTGATTAGTGACTGGTAATTAGTGACTAGTTCCTTTACGGACAGCGTTTCGATGGACAATTATTGGTTAATCACTAGAGCTGTACGAAGTTTGCGAATTAGAACTTGATTCAACACTGATTTGACAGACCCGCCCGCCTAAGCATTCGGGCTGGTTTTCGCTGGTTTTCTAGTTATTCGAGTGGAAAATCAGTGATTAACTCTTAAAGCTTGTTCAATCCGTAGCATATAAAGTACAATTTAGAGGCTTTTGGAAAATTTCGTATATCCCTAGTTAATCACAGAGGATTCAGTTTGGATAGCCCTCGATAGTCGCACCTACGAATCGTGAAGGGATTCAACTCGAATAGCTCCGAAACCTGTCCCGTATTTTAATCGGGATAAAATTCGGGGGAAGAAAAATAGGCGTAAAATCCCACAACGCCGAAGGTGTTAAACTTGAATATTCACCTGTATTTTGTCCGATTTTAGCAAATTTTTCAAAAAAATAAGAAAAAAAGAGGCTTAAAAAATAATTTAGAACAACAATTTTCCTTTTTGAACTGAATAAAAATGACGTAAAATTATGAAAATGAATGAGTTATTGTTTTTTATCTATGATGTAGGGTAAAAAATTGCTCAACAAATACCGTTTTTTGTCTT
>JBCCQK010000066.1:0-23574 GCA_039024375.1 Bacteroidota bacterium | reverse complement strand
TTTACAAAAAATTTGGCCAAAATAAAAAAAAGTTTCGTCTGTAGTAATTGTGGGGCAACCTCTCCTAAATGGATTGGAAAATGTCCGACCTGCGGCAGTTGGAATACGTACCAAGAAGAAATTGTTAGTAAATTAACTAAACAAGAAGAAAAAACGAAGGCTTGGAAGCATCCCGACCGAAATGCGCCTAAACCTATTCCACTCAAAGAAATAAAACCTAAAAGCAAAGACCGATTGATTACGCCCGACGACGAATTGAATCGAGTGTTAGGTGGTGGAATTGTTGGCGGTTCTATCGTCTTAATTGGCGGACAGCCGGGCATAGGAAAATCGACTTTATTGCTGCAAGTAGCTACTTCCATTGATGCTAAAATTTTGTACGTTTCGGGTGAGGAGAGTGAAGAACAAATTAAAATGCGAGCGAATCGAATTGGTAAAAAACACGACGATTGCTACATCTTGACCGAGACCAATTCGAGTAAAATTCTCAACCACGCTCAACAGCTAGAACCCGATTTACTGGTTATTGACTCCATTCAGACTTTATCCTCTCCACACGTAGAATCCACTCCAGGCAGTTTATCTCAAGTACGGGAATGTGCGGGCGAGTTGCAGCGCTTTGCCAAAGAAACCAATATTCCTGTTTTCTTGATTGGTCATATTACCAAAGAAGGGTCGATTGCAGGCCCCAAATTGTTGGAACACATCGTGGATGCGGTGCTGCAGTTCGAAGGCGACCAGCATTATACCTACCGAATTCTACGGACGACCAAAAACCGATTCGGCTCAACGGACGAAATGGGTATTTACGAAATGCAGGCTAACGGCCTCCGAGAAGTCTCTAATCCTTCGGAATTGTTGCTCTCGCAGAAAGATGAAGAATTGAGTGGAAGCGCCGTAGCCGCTACGATGGAAGGGATGCGACCTATGCTCATTGAAACGCAAGCGCTAGTGAGTACCGCCGTTTACGGGACGCCCCAACGAACGGCAACGGGGTTTGACCTGCGTCGCTTGAGTATGCTACTAGCCGTCCTAGAAAAACGCTGTGGTTTTTTGTACGGTCAACAAGACGTATTTTTGAATATGGCGGGCGGTATTAAAGTCGATGACCCCGCTATAGATTTGTCCATTGTTAGCGCTCTGATTTCTTCTTTGGAAGACATTGCGATTCCTAGCACAATCTGCTTTGCGGGAGAGGTGGGCCTATCGGGAGAAATCCGAGCTGTTAGCCGTATCGAACAGCGCATTCAAGAAGCGGATAAATTAGGGTTCAAACAGATTTTTATTTCAAAATATAATTTAAAGGGTCTCAACCGAGAAAAATTCGACATTGACATCGTGGATATTGGGAAAATCGAGGAGTTATACCGAAATTTATTCGAAGTCTAGCCATTTGAGAGGACAGCCATACGGCCCGTACTGGGGAAGTCAGACCATCCCGAATTCACTTCAGGATTGTCAGAAGTCAGAAAATCCGTAAAGCATCAACATTTTTGTCAGCTTATTACACCTATGAGAAATCAACAAGTCGGGACACTTTTATTCAAGCAATTACAGAAAATACACGAGAATGCTACTTTATCCCAAAAGGAAAAAGTGGAAGCGCTATACAACTTATTGAGTCTCGCTTTCGTCGAAGCAACCAAAGACGAACGAGTATTATTTACGACTTTATTCGCTCGCATTTCTTTCGCCAGCCAACGCTTTCAAATTCCCAAACAGACCCGTTTTTTTATTCATCACTTTAGAATAAAGGGGCAGCAAGTACTGCGAGGTAAGCAGTTGGATACTACTACGATAGATTCTATTCATTACCCGTTGGGCTTAAAAGCAGTCAGTGAAAGTATCAAAGCCTTATTTGACGTTAATATTCCCGCCGATATTCAAAATATTTTACCACCAAAAGGATTTTATAAAACGGCCCCAGCGGAAGTAAAAGCCTTTCGGAAAAAAATGCGGGTGGTTGCTTTAGCGGACGACGCAGATAAAGAACAGTTAGTGGTTCAAGACCAAAAGGGCGTAGGCGAAGAATTGAGAGTACAGTATAATATTGCCGAGCGAAACGAAAATTTTAACCCCACCATCCGTGCCCTAAAAAGAGGGTTTGAGTTCCCCGTTGTCCTCAATTTGTTGGATGTTGAAATTGACAAATCAAGTATTCTTCGCCCCAAAGCCTTCGTTATTGAACCTGATTATTTGATGGACGTAACGGCCGTTGCGGAATGTTTTAAAGATACAGGAACGGAGGCTTTGCTGCATTTACTAAAACGGTTTATGCCCTTTGAAAGTAGCGTCCCATTGATGTTAGGAAATATCGCCAACTACTTTTTGGACGAGTTGATGACACAGCCCGAGCGTACTTTCAAAGAATTATTTCCGCCCGTTTTTCAGCTAAATCCGCTCGCTTTTACGCTATTTGATGACCGTCAAGTGAAGGAGATTTATCAGAAATCTCAGAAGCATTATGTGACATTGAAGCAGATGGTGCTGGAACAATTTGAAAAACAGGAAATCGAAAAGTCAAGGTGCTACATCGAACCGTCTTTCTACTCCGAAACCTACGGTTTGCAAGGTCGTTTAGACGTTTTTTACCAGAATAAGCAGGCGGAAGAAAATGGTGCGGCCATCATCGAACTCAAAAGTGGAAAAGTTTATCGACCCAATCGCTACGGGATTAGTCATAATCATTACACCCAGACTTTACTGTACGATTTGCTAATTCGGTCGGCCTACGGAGAAATTGCGCCCATTAACTACATTTTGTACTCAGCTTCGGAAAATCGACCGTTGCGTTTTGCGCCGACAATTCGGGCGCAACAGTACGAAGCGATTCAAGTACGCAATCAATTGGTCGCCATTGAGCAGGGATTGATTAATTTGAAGGACGGCGATTTAGTAAATCCACCGTTGTTGCGCCACTTGCATCCTGATAGGTTTCCACAAATCTCGGGATTTTTAAAACGAAATTTACTGACCTTTTCCAAGACTTTTTTCGAATTGACCGTTTTGGAAAGAAAATATTTTACGCTGTTCACTAGCTTCATTGCTAGAGAACACCGCATGGCCAAAATGGGCATACACGGGGCAGCCAAACGAAATGGGCAGGCGGCGATTTGGTTGGATACCTACAAGGAAAAAGAGGACAATTTCAATATCATTAGTCATTTAAAACTAGACAATTTCCAAGGACAGTCAGAAGACCCTTTTTTACATTTTTTGAAAACAGAAAAAACCAATAATCTAGCGAATTTTAGAAGGGGAGACATTGCTGTACTTTATCCTTTTCGGAATCCAGACAATACGCCCCTGCAAGACCAAGTTTTTAAGTGTACTGTCATTCAAATTGACAACAAGAAAGTGGTGATTCGTTTGCGGTCGAAACAGTTCAATACGAGCATTTTCGAAGAGGATATTTTTTGGAATATCGAACACGACTTATTGGACAGCGGTTACACGAATTTGTATCGAGGTCTGTTTGCCTTTGCGGAAACGCCTATTGCCAAAAGAGCCTTACTGTTGGGACAGAATCCGCCTCGAATGCCCGAAAAACGGGAAATTGAAGCGCCCACAGCACTTACTTTAGAACAGCAATCGATTTATAAAAAAATCATCAACGCCCGAGACTATTTCCTACTGTGGGGACCACCGGGAACGGGCAAAACGAGCATGATGCTCAAATACGTCGTTAAATATTTGTGGCAACAGACTGACCAGAATATTTTACTAATGGCGTACACCAACCGAGCAGTGGACGAAATTTGCGAAGCAATTGAGCAAATTGACGAACAGATTAAAGCGGATTATATTCGGATTGGTAGTCGCTTCTCGACCAATGAAAAGTTCAGCCAACAACTTCTCGATTACAAATTAAATGGCATCAATACTCGAAAAGACTTACAGGCCTTACTTCTGAGACATCGCATTTTCGTCGGCACGGTTAATGGTATTTCGGGTAAGAAAGCGATTTTAAAACTAAAAACTTTTCACCAAGTCATTATCGACGAAGCCTCGCAATTATTAGAACCTTATTTGGTGGGATTACTCCCCCATTTCCAACGGTTTGTCCTCATTGGCGACCATCAGCAATTACCCGCCGTTGTCCAACAAAGCCCCGAGGAATCGACCGTCGAGGACGTTGAATTGAAAGAACTTGGTCTTAATAATTTACGGGATTCTTTTTTCGAAAGAATTTATAAACAATGCTTAAAAAAAGGTTGGCATTGGGCGCATGCTCAACTCAGTCATCAAGGGAGAATGCACCAAGATATTATGCACTTTCCCAATCAATTTTTTTATCAAAAGAATCTAAAAATTCTTCCCAGTACTATTCAATATCATCATCAACAGCTTGTACCGCTCAATTACCAATTGCCCGATGACCCTACTTTTTTAGAACATTTGTTGTGTTCCAAAAGGGTGGTCTATTTAGATACAGAAGTGGACGAACGGAGCAAAACGCACAAAACGAACCAATACGAAGCCTTGAAGCTATTAGAAATTATCCAAAGTTTTCAAACCATTTATCAAAAAAATAATTTGACCATGACCGCCAATAGTATTGGCATCATCACTCCTTACCGTGCGCAAATTGCCCAAATCCGTCAACAACTGCTCGCCGAAAATATTGACGTTAATGCGTTAACAATTGACACCGTAGAACGTTATCAAGGAGGAGCAAGAGATATTATACTGATTTCGCTCTGTACTAACAATTTTACTCAACTGGACTCGCTCGTTTCCTTATCGGAAGAAGGGGTGGACCGACGACTGAACGTTGCCTTAACGAGAGCAAGAAAGCACCTCGTCATTTTGGGTAACAAAAATTTACTACTAAACAATCCGACCTACAAAGACCTAATTGAGAGCTTAGAAAGACTGTAACTCGATTCTCCAGAATCAGAAAAAGACGTACCCCGACTCTCCAGAGTCGGAAAAAGTAAAATCAAAATCTATGTGGCAAGAATCCAACAATCAACTATCCGCAACCTTCAAATTCACCAATTTTATCCAAGCATTTTCGTTCATGACGGAAGTCGCTTTTCACGCCGAACAGCAAGCGCATCACCCCAATTGGAGCAATGTGTATAACACCGTAACCATTAATTTGAATACCCACGATGCGGGAAATATTGTGACGGAGAAGGATAGGAAACTAGCGAAGACGATTGATGGGGTGTATGCAAGGTACCTAGGTTAATCAAGTTTATGGGGTTCATAAGCCTGTCAACACAAAGATACTTCAAACATTACTAACGGACTACTACCCATTTTTACAAGGAATCGTTCCCGTTCTAGTACAATTTTTGCAGCAAAGAAAACAATCTATCTACTTCATTTCCCAACCAAATGTTAAAAAGGTCCATCCAATAATCTTTTGTTTGTAAAAAAGGTTATTTTGGGGTTCAATCATTTGTAGAAATGTCCCAAAACCAGATAATTTACGGATTTGAAAAAATAGATTTTTAAGGATAATTTGGGAAAAAAGTTAGTTAAAAGAACGACCAACTTCCTATTCTTATCGTTCTATTTAACTGAGATGCTTACTTAATATTATTCTAAAATTTTTCATTCAGCAGACCGTGAAACCGTATGCCGTAAACCGTGTACCGTTTTCACTCACCGACTACTAAAAAATAGAGCATGGCAAATCAGCAAAATAACTACCAATTATTAATTGCAAAACTGGACCAGTTCATTCGCAAGTTTTACGTCAATCAACTGATTCGAGGTGGATTATACAGCATTGGATTGATTTTATTGCTATTTATCGCTATTAATACGTTAGAGCATTTCTTCTACTTCGATACAGGCGTTCGAAAAGGCCTTTTCTATTCGTTTGTGGGTGTCAGTTTACTAGCTTTGGGTGGTTGGGTAGTTATGCCCTTGCTTAAATATTTTAATTTGGGAAAAGTCATTTCTCACGAGCAGGCGGCCGAAGTCATTGGCGACCATTTTGGGAACGTTAAGGATAAATTATTAAATGTTTTACAACTCAAAAATCAAGCAGAAAAGTCGGATAATGCAGAGTTGATTTTGGCGAGTATCAACCAAAAGACCGAACAAATTAAATTAGTCCCTTTCAGGTCGGCTATTGACTTGACTAATAATAAAAAGTATTTGCGCTATGCTTTACCGCCCCTACTTTTGTTACTCGTTATGTTGATTGCGGCACCAAGTGTCATTACGGATAGTTCTAACCGATTGATTAATAATGATACGAAGTTTGAACGGCCCGCACCTTTTCATTTCATCATCAATGCGGACGAGTTATCCGTTGTTCAGTTCGGAGATTACACCTTGGATGTAGAAGTCGAAGGCGAGGCGCTTCCGAACGAAGTGTATATTGACATTGACAATTATAAGTACCGATTGACAAAGCAGGAAGCGGGAAAGTTTTCCTACCAATTTAGTAATGTTCAAAAAAATACGGATTTTAAATTATTTTCAAGCGGCGTTGAATCCGAAGATTATACTTTAGGTGTTTTGGCTAAGCCCAATATTTTAGGCTTTGATGTAAAATTGGATTACCCTGCCTACACGCAAAGAACCGACGAAGAATTGGCTAATATTGGCGACTTGGTGGTGCCGCAGGGAACAAATATTGATTGGGTCTTCAATGCACAGCATACCGATAATTTAAAAATACAGTTTTCTGGAGACGACGCCTCGACGGCAGCTACTCGATTTAGCGACAAGCTGTTTACCCACAAAAAAAGAGCGTTGAAGGACGAGCAGTATAAACTCTTTATTTCGAACGAACTGCTACCCAACGCCGATTCTATTTCTTACCGAATCACGGTGATTCCTGACCAATACCCAACGATTAGAGCGGAGAAATTCGTCGATAGCCTAAATAATAAATTACTCTTTTTTGTGGGAGATGCGGCGGATGATTACGGGCTTTTGGGACTATCCTTTAACTACAGAATTAATAACGAAAGCGGTCAACAGGGAGAATTGGTCACGGTGAAAATGAAGAAGCCCGACGCCAAGCAAACGCAGTACAACTACACTTGGGATTTGAACGATTTGGAGCTAAAACCAGGCGATGAAGTGACCTATTATTTTGAGGTATTTGACAACGATGCTGTCAACGGAAGCAAGTCAGCGAAAACCAACATGATGCTGTTTGCTATGCCCACCTTGGAAGAATTGGAGGCACAAGCGGAGCAAAACAACGAAGATATTAAGGATAATTTGGAAAAATCGTTGAAGGAATCGAAGAAAGTACAGCAGGAAATGAAGAAGGTGCGGGACGAAATTTTGCAGAAAAAAGAACTCAATTGGCAGGATAAAAAAGAACTGGAAAAGTTACTAGAGCGCCAAAAGGAGTTGGAAAAAATGATTGAGGAAGCCAAAAAAGATTTCGAAGAAAATCTCAAAAATCAAGAGAATAACCGGCCCAACGAGCAACTTCAACAAAAGCAGGAGCAATTGCAAAAGAAGTTCGACGAGTTGATGACCGACGAAATGAAGGAGTTGATGCAGAAGATGGAAGAGTTACTACAAAAAATGGACAAAGAGGATGCATTGCAAATGATGGAAGATATGGAGATGAGTGAAAAGCAAATGGAGAAAAACTTAGAGCAATTAGAAGAGTTGTTCAAGCAATTGGAGATGGAGTACGAAATGCAGCAGCAAATTGACAAACTCAATAAGTTAGCCGAAGAACAAGAAAAATTAGCGGAAGAAACTGAGAAGATGGACGAAGAGGCATCCCAAGAAGAAAGTAAAAACGAAGAAGCGTCTCAAGAAGAAAACAGTGAGGAAGGAGAACAAAAAGAGAGCGACCAAAAGGAGGGGGAAGAAAAATCTGACGAGCAGAAGGAAGGAGAAAATAAGGAAGGGGAGCAACAAGACAGCGACCAGAAAGACGGGGAACAAAAAGATGGAAATCAGCAACAGGGTGATAAAAAGGAAGGGGAGAAAAAGTCACAGGAGCAATTGCAAAAAGAGCAAAAGGAAATCCAAGAAAAGTTCGAAGAACTTCAGAAAAAGGCAGAAGAGTTAGAAAAGAAGAATCAAGAAATGGAAATGCCGATGCAGATGGAGGACCAAGAGGAACAAATGGAGGACATTCAGCAGGATATGCAACAGAGTCAGCAACAGATGCAGAAAAAGCAGAACAAAAAGGCTTCTAAGTCGCAGAAAAAGGCGGCGCAGAAGATGAAGCAAATGGCTAGTCAAATGCAGCAGTCCATGCAATCGGGCGAAATGGAACAAATGGAGGAAGATATGGCCGCTCTTCGGCAGTTGCTGGAAAATTTGGTCGGCTTATCGTTCAACCAAGAAGAACTAATTGAGGAAGTTCGTAAAAATACCATCAATACGCCTAAGTACGTAGAAGATGTACAACGGCAATATAAGTTAAAAGACGATTTCGAATTAATCGAAGATAGCTTGCAGGAGCTGAGCAAGCGGGTGTTCCAAATTGAGTCTTTTGTTACCGAAAAAGTAACCGAGATTAACACCAATATGAAAAAAAGCTTGAAGCAATTGGAAGACCGAAAAAAACCTCAAGCGGCCGACCGACAACAACGAACAATGAAAAATGTCAACGACTTAGCGCTGATGTTAAGTGAGGTGATGGACCAAATGCAGCAGCAAATGTCCAGCATGATGTCTGGTAATCAGATGTGTTCTAAGCCAGGTGGTAAATCGGGGAAAAGCGGCAAAATTCCGATGGATAAAATCTCCCAAGGCCAGAAACAGATGAATAGTCAGATGCAGCAAATGAAAGAGGCGATGGAGAAAATGCAGGGAGATAAGGGACAAGCCAAACAGTTTGCCCAAATGGCCGCCAAACAAGCGGCGCTGCGTAAAGCATTGCGAGAAGCCAAGCAGAAGATGCAAGAAGAGGGCCGTGGAAAAGACGCACAGGGTTTGCAGGAAATTATGGACGCAATGGATAAAGTGGAAACGGACTTGGTGAACAAGCGTTTGACAAACGAAATGATGAAGCGCCAAGAACAAATCCTTTCTCGATTGCTAGAAGCCGAAAAAGCGGAAAGAGAGCGAGAGTTTGACAACAAGCGCAAAGCAGAATCGGCCGCTCAGAAAGAGCGCAAAATGCCACCTTCTTTGGAAAAATACATCAAACAGCGAGAAGCGGAAATTGAACTTTACAAATCAGTTTCTCCTGCTTTGCGACCGTATTACAAGATTTTGGTAGAGGAATACTTTAAGGAATTGAAAGCAGAATAAGTAAGGGGAAGACTGAATTAGCATAACTTTTTAGACAGGTCATACGACTCCGCATTCATCGGAGATTACAAGACTCGCCCGCTGCGCAGTCGAGCGGGTTTACATGATTTTCTTTATCGGTTGTTCAGACCGTTTTAAATTAAAGCAAAAGTTTAAAAATTAGCCTTGTCTAACTAGTTACTAATCACTAATTACTAATCACTACACTAGGTGAGCGGGCGAGACATCTATCATATCATCCTCTTATTGGGAGCCTTACAAGGAATTATCCTCGGCATCAGCTTATGGCGAGGTAAATTTCCTCGTCAAAAGGCCAATAAGTGGCTTTCCGTTTTGCTATTATTTTTTGCGTATCGGCTGATTGCGGAAGTCTTGGCTAGTGTGGGAATTATCAACTACGGTAGCTGGTTATACCATGTATTCTTGGAGTATAACTGGATATACGGAACCCTCGTTTTTTTCTACATCAAAAATTACATTGACGCTAGTTTCCAATTGCAGAAATCCGATTGGATACATTTCTTACCCGTAGGCACAGAGTTTTTATTCAGCAATTACGTCAAAGTTCAGAATTTCTACTGGGATGGTACTAGAGAAAGCCTTTCTTGGTTAGGGGCACAAGCCTATATTCTTTGGATGCACATGCCGTTTCAATTACTCGTAGCGGGTAGTCTTATTTTATTTTACATCTACCAATCTAAAAAATACTTAGCCGAATATACGACCCAAAACACCCAACCCGTTCAGGTAGAAGACGTCGATTGGCTACAGCTTATTTTAAAAATTTATTCAGTCTTTGCACTGCTGGTTATGACCATTGGGTCGGTTGATTACCTGTTTTTCAACTACGCCTTCAATCCCTTTTATCAATTTCCAACTTTTATTGGCTTGGCAATTATTACTTATTGGTTGGGGCTGCAAGGATTTGCTAGGAGAAACTTGCCCATTTTAGCAACTCCAAAAGCCCAAAAGGAGTACGACATTGCTGCCTTTCAATCCATATTGAACCAATTGGAAAACGCCATGGAAACGGAAAAACTATACAGAAATCCGCAGTTAACTTTAGCGGAACTAGCCAATCATTTGGCCATCAAACCTTACCAACTCACCCAAGTATTAAATCGGGCACTTCAAAAAAGTTTTACCGACTACGTTAATGAGTACCGAGTGAAAGAAGTCGCTAAAATAATTAATAATCCACAGTATAGCCACTACACTTTATTAGCCTTAGCCTACCAAGTAGGATTTAATTCTAAGGCCTCCTTCAACAGAATTGTAAAAAAAACAACGGGGCAATCGCCCAAATTTCTTAGAAAAAGTCCTAAATCTCCGATTAAGACCTTCTAAATGGCTCAATTTTTTAATTGAGACGATTCCTACTGCTCTTTCTCCCATCTTTGTTCCACAATTTTTTTGAACAAAATCATCCTATCATGAAAAGGTTAAATTTGGGCATTATTGGACTGCTATATTGCTACACCCTAGTTAGTCAAACACCTCTGGATGCGCCACTCCCCGAAAAATTTGCGGGGATGAAAGAAATAATTCTAGTAGATAATTTTCCCAATCCAGTCAAAGCGTCCACCTACGCCAAAGAACCCAATAAATTCTTTTGGAAACATACGACCTCTATCTTGTCCACGCACGAAAATATTACCATCGAAGAGGGGGGCGCTTATTTGTTTTATGATAAAAAATGGAACTTGAGAGTTGCCTATCCCAAAAAGAAATTTGCAAAACTGTACAAAGTACCAAAAGGGAAAATGAAAAAGGGTGAGCCGTACGTTTTTGTCAGAAATTGGCGGGTTGGACCGAAGTTGTTTGGTGGTTGGGCCATGTGGTATGTTATCGGAACAACCGATAGCGGTGAGCGTGTTTTTGGCGTTGGCCGCTTAGATACAGTAGGGGAAGTTTACGTCGAATAATCTCGGAGCGTTCAATCTTTCTTTCGTCCTAATAGCATTAGTAAACACTTAGACAAGATTAGTATCAATTTTCTTTTGACAGGTCATACGACTCCGCATTCATCGGAGATTAACAAGGTTTACAGGATTTAAGATGTTAGCAATCACAATTCTGTGAAAGCATCCTATCCGCTTTGCGGTTCACAAACAATTTCTGCTCGTCTTGTTGAAATATATGAAATAATGTTGTCTGAGCACTTAAAACACAATAAAATGAAAAATAATATCCTCTTACTCACCCTCTTTTTATGCTTTTCTATTTGTCAACTAACTGCTCAAATCTGGCAGTACCAACCCGCTATCAGCCAAGTCCAATGGACGGGCAAAGCTGCTTTTGATAGTTACAGCTTATCGGGTACTTTACAGCTAAAAACCGCTGAATTGACGATGGACGCAGGAGAAATAGCAAAAGGCCGTTTCGTTTTTGATATGAAAACCATTGATGGAGAAATAAAGGCGTTGACCAAACACTTAAAATCAAAAGACTTTTTCGAAGTTAAAAAATACAAAGAAGCGGTGTTTGATTTAACGACAATCAGTGAAGATGACAAGGGTCAAAAAATGGCGGAAGGACAACTGACGGTTAAAGGTAAAACCCAAACGATTCGTTTTCCCATTACTTTATCTCAGCAAGAAAATCAAATAGCCATCAAAGGGGCTGCCCAAGTTAATCGTACGGCGTACGGGATTACGTATAATTCACCCAGTTTTTTTGAAAAACTACAGGACAAAGCAATTGCGGATGAGTTTACATTAAATTTTGACTTGGTTTTTGTAGGGAATTAGTGCCCACTAAAATGATTATTTATCCTTTTCGCCGCCACCGCACATTGCGCCAATTTCGCAGCATCGTCTGTCCAGCTAAATGCTCGGCGTCTCCTTGATAGACCAAAATAGTTTTACTAGGTCTATCCCAATAACTAGCTACTTTTTCTAATGGTTGGGTCATAGAGGTGCGAAAGCGAGTAGCGGCTTTAATTTCGTACAGTTGAACTTCATTACTGCGCTCGTGCAGCAGGTCAACTTCTCGTTGGTCAATATCTCGATAAAAGTAGAAGTTGGGCGTATGTCCTTGGTGTAAAAATGATTTATGGGCATCGGCGATGATAAAATTTTCAAAAATAGCCCCTCGATTCTGATTCAAGAGGTATTCTTCGGTATCGAATATTTCTAACAGGTAGCACAATAGGCCTGTATCGTAGAAATATATTTTAGGGCTTTTGACCAAACGTTTGCCAAAATTTCTGAAGAAAGCGGGTAATCTAAAGATAAGGTAACTCTGCTCTAAAATGCCCAACCAAGACTGAATGGTTTTTAAACTTACTCCTGTTGCATTAGCCATTTTGCTGTAATTAGCAGTTTGCCCCGCATAGGTAGCAACAATGCGTAAAAAACGTTGGAATGTATCTAAATTAGACCAGTTGACCAACTCGGCTACATCCCGTTCCACGTAGCTTGCCAGATAACTGCTAAAAAAAGGTTCGGTGGTCAGACCACGATTTACTAAATCGGGGTATCCGCCTCTTACTATCGCCTTTTCAATTGCCTCTGGTAATAAATCAGCATCTAATGACTCTTCGTTATCCAAGGGCAGTAAACGGACAATGCCTACCCGACCAGCCAAAGATTGGGAGATATTTTTACGCAATAAAAAATTTTGGGAGCCAGAGAGGATAAATCGACCGGGTCGTCGGTCTTCGTCTATTATAGTTTGCAAATAGGCAAATAAATCGGGCCAACGTTGCGCTTCGTCAAAAATGACTTTGTCGTCGTACGTTGCGAGAAAATCACTAGGATTGCGCATAGCCTCTCGTCTAACATCTGGATTTTCCAGCGACACGTATCGGTAGCCCGGATACAACGCTTTTAGCAAAGTTGTTTTACCTGCCTGCCGAGGTCCCGTTAAACTAATCACGGGAAACATTTTGCCCATCTCTCGAATGTGAGCGGTAAGGCGTCTGGGAATTAACGGATTCAAAACTACCAATTTTACAAAAATTCGACAAATTTGGAGTGCAGTACAAATTTAACAGAATTTCTGCAAATTTGGAGTCTTTAGTAATCTGGACTTTATTTTTGCGGCCTTAGTCCACAAAAAAAGGGATAAAGTAACCAGTACTTTATCCCTTTTTAAAACTTTTCGTTAGGTCATTTTACTTCATTCCCAACGACTGTTTTTCTTGCTTATATTTTTCGAAAGACTCCAACCCACAACGCAAAAATTCGGCGTAGTCTTTATCGTCGGGCGTATAGCCAACGGGTTTGTTGAGTACCGTTTCTCCGTCGGGCGAGAGTAGCACGTAATAAGGCTGGGTATTCGTTTGAAATCGCTTGGCTTGGAAATGTGCCCATTTGTTACCCACACTTCGCAGCTTTCTAGTTGTGCCATTGGCTCGTTTTACTTCTACTTTTTCCGACTCGGGCAATTCTGCTTTGTCATCGACGTATAGTGAAACTAGGATATAATCTTCTTTCAATTGTTCGTAAACGTTGTCAATAGGCCAGACATTTTCTTCCATTTTTCGACAATTCACGCAAGCGTAGCCCGTAAAGTCGAGTAAAATCGGTTTATCAACTTCTTGCGCATGAGAAATTCCTTGCTCGTAATCCTTAAAACAGTTTAAGTTTTGCGGGCAATCGCAGGGGTACAAAACGCTGTAACAAGCAGGCGGCGCAAAACCACTCAAAAAACTTAGGGAATTCAATGATTTAATTTCCTTGTTATAGATTAATCCCGTTGCCATATAAGCGGCAAAGGCAATTGAGGCTACGCCCAATGCAACTCTCAGCGGACTCAATTTTCTAATAGGGGAATCGTGTGGAAATTTAATTTTTCCAAAAAGATATAATCCTAACCCAAAGAACGTTGCAATCCAAATCAATAGCAACGGTTCTACTTTTAATAGCCCCCAGTGAGATACCAAGTCGGCATTGGACAAGAATTTGAAAGCGGCCGCAACTTCTAGGAAACCTAGTACGACCTTAACGGAGTTCAGCCAACCACCCGATTGGGGCAGAGAGTTCATCAAGGCGGGAAAAGCAGCAAAAATGGTAAAGGGTAAAGCCAAGGCAAAACCAAAACCGCCCATACCTGCTGTCAATTGCCATGCGCCCCCGTCGGACGTCAAAGCGCCCGCTAATAGTGACCCTAAAATTGGCCCTGTACAGGAGAAGGACACTAATGCTAAAGTTAATGCCATGAAGAAGATGCCTAAGATACCGCCAATACCTTCAGCGGAGCTTGATTTATTAACCCATTTATCGGGCAAAGTAAGTTCATAATAACCAAAGAAAGAACCCGCAAAGAACATGAATACTACAAAGAAGAAAATATTCAATCCTACGTTCGTAGAAATTTCGTTGAGAATATCTGGATTGATGGAATCCATTAAATGGAAAGGAACGCTCAATAATAGATAAACTGCTAAGATGAAAAAGCCGTACAAGGAAGCATTGGCAAAGCCCTTTGCTTTCGACTTCGCACTTTTTGTAAAGAAGCTAACCGTCAGTGGAATCATCGGGAATACACACGGCGTCAGCAGCGCCAATAACCCTCCGAAGAATCCAAGAATAAAAATGCTCCATAGGCTTTTGCCTTCCTCGACGGCGGGTGGGCCACATTCTTGGAAAGGAGTATCATCCGTTGCCGTAGTAGCTAAATCGTTTCCATTATTGATAACAATATTGTCATCACCAACTACATCATCGCCGACTTGAGCCATCAACGTCGCAGGAACAAACTGAAAACTAACGGGCGTTGGCGGCGTGCACATTTCATTATCGCAGGCCATAAATTCCAACTCGCCGACAATCGGTGTTTCCGAATTAGCGACGGTTACTTTTTGCACGAAAGTAGCTTTATTACCCACGAATTTTTTGACCATAATGCCGCCGAAAGCCGCTTCGGGTGCTTCCTTGATTTTGCCGATTTCTTTGGCTTTACCTACTAACTTATAATGGTCACCTTCGTTGTAATAGAAAGTAGTAGGGATGGGGCCATCTGGGTCAGTGAACTGCGAATAAGTGTACCAGCCTTCTTGTAAGTCCGCTACGAACGTTAATTCGTATTCCGTATCGGTTATTTTTTTAATGTTGCCCGACCAAGAGGCAGGATTTAAAATGCCTTCTTGATTTTCAGTACCAGCACTAACCGTTTCTGAGGGAACAGCGACTTCGTTAACAGGAGTTGCTTCAGAAGCTTTCGTAGCAACCTGAATGGTCGGTTTGGTCGCTTCGGTTTTTTCCGATTTTGGAGTAATTGGTGCAATTGTTATCTTTTCTTTTGGCGTTTCCACTTCTTTTTCTGCAATCTCCTCTTCTGCGGTCTCGACTTTATTATCCACTACCTCGGTAGTCGCTTCCGTCGCTGTGGGAAACGTAAATTTAAAATCTACTTCCGATGGCGGTAGGCAACGAGTCGCATCACAGCACATATATTCTAGGTAGCCCGTGATGGGCTTAGTCACATCGTTGACTTGGACTTTTTGGGTAAAAACACCTTCTTTTTTGAACGTAATTAGGTTCATTTTAAAAACCTCGTCGAATACTTTTTTTCGATTGGTTTCCGATTCTTCGGTTTTACCAACTAACTCGAAGTGGTCACCTTGGTCAAAGTTGAAGCTCGTTCTAATGGGGCCGTCATCCGATTCTAAGTATTGCGAATAGACTTTCCAACCATCATCTATCTTTGCTTTGAATACTAAGGTAAATTCATTGTCGCCCGTCTTTTGTTGTTCCATCGTCCACTTGACGGGTTCCAAAATTTGACCTACGGCCGAAGTGGTCATCGCTAATAAAAAAACAAAGGCGGTTATAAATCTCATCACAATCTTTATTTTATGGGATTTTTAAGCAATCAGCGAATGGTAAACGTCAATCGCCTTGCAATTAAGTAGTTCCTCAAAGCCTAATTTGTTTTGTCTAGTTTGTCCAGATACTACTTCAACGGAATGGAAAATTCCACCTCCATCGGAGGCAAACATTTCTCATCATCACAGCACATGTATTCCAGATAACCGACGACTTTACTATTGGTTTTAGCCGTTTTTACTTTTTGGGTAAAAACTACTTTGTCGGCGAATTTGATGACGTTAACACCAAACAATTCATCAAACGCTTCTTTTTTCTTTCCTGTTTCGGTCGTTTCTCCAATAAATGTTACCTCCGTATTGTTTTCAAAATTAATAGAAGTAGGAACGGGGCCACTCGGGTCGGTATGTTGCGAATAGATATTCCAACCTTGGTCAATAGTCGCCGCAAAGGTTACTTCGTACTCGTCCGCATTGATTTTTTTAGAAGCGTAGGTCCATTTGACTGGATTAATTTGAGCGGTAACAGTGTGTGTAAAAAAGACGCTAAAAAGTAGGAGAATAGGGAAAAATTTCATCTGTTCGTAAGTCTATTTCTTGTGTTTGAAAATGGACTGATTTATTTGAGGTTTATTTTACCTTTTAAAAAGGCACAACAAAATTTACGCTTTTTTAAAAAAGAAGCGAATGTCCAACCGCCGCTTAACATTTATTTATGATTTTATTAAGGACGTTGGTCGAAAAAGGAGTCGGCATTGGTAAACTAAGTTTAAATTTGAGGGTTAGACAGATATTTTAGTAGTAACGAAAAAATAATTTGGTCTTTTAGATTTTTAATTGAATCTTTTTTCCATAGGTTTTCAACCCATTGAAAAAAGAATCCATTTAAAAATCGACCAATTTATTTTTTCGACTGCTCTTATTTTACTTTTTCGAATTATTAAAAAATGCTCGAAGTCAAGAATTTACATAAAACGTACAACAGTGGCAACAAGGAAGTGAACGTTTTGAAAGATATTAATTTCAAAATCGAAGCAGGGGAAATTGTATCCATCGTGGGCCCTTCTGGAAGTGGTAAAACTACTCTTTTAGGACTTTGTGCAGGCTTAGACCAAGCAACGTCGGGTTCCGTTATTCTCAGTAATAGCGCACTCGAACCCTTGAATGAAGACCAACGGGCAGCTTTACGCAATCAAGAAGTAGGTTTTATTTTCCAAAATTTTCAATTAATTCCTACTCTAACGGCTTTAGAGAATGTGATGGTACCGCTAGAATTACGAGGAGAAACGGGAACCGAAAAAAGAGCGATGTCGCTGCTAGAAAAAGTAGGTTTAGCAGAACGACATGACCACTATCCCACACAACTATCGGGTGGTGAACAACAGCGGGTCTCTTTAGCTAGAGCCTTTTCCAATAATCCTAAAATCTTATTTGCCGACGAACCTACGGGGAATTTGGACGAAGAAACGGGCAAGAAAGTAGAAGATTTACTTTTTCAACTGAACGAAGAATCGGGGACAACCCTCGTCATCGTCACACACGATTTGAATCTAGCGGCCAAGACCAATCGAGTGATTAAATTAAAGGGTGGGAAATTAGTAGAGGCGTGATTGTTTTATAAATGATGGGTGATGAATGATGATAGATATGTGGTACTGAGAAACCTTCGAGTTAAATTATCACATTGGTTGAGCCAAGTAACGAATAACAAGTAACGAATAACAAAAATGTCAAAATCAGCAAACGTCTCTTCCAATTGGACGCTTTTCTTAAAAGTCTTTTTCCCCGTACTTTGGGGGACTTTCTTCGGCTTAGTCACTTTTGCTTTTTGGATGACTGACTTACCCATGGTGGGTAGTATGCCCATCAACAGTTTTCGCTTGATGATTTCTTCCTTTTTGTTTACGGGATTGGCAGTGCTGTATTTTTCTTTTATTCAGTTAAAAAGAGTTGAAGTGGACTCGCATTTTTTATACGTTACGAATTATAAGAAAACGGCTCGTTATCCTTTTCATAACATTAAAAAAATTGAGGAAGCCAATTATTTTTTATTCAAAATTGTCCGAGTGTTTTTTCGAGAACCGGGAATGTTTGGTAAAAAAATAATTTTTATGGCCCACGACTTTCGTTTAAACGAAGAACTCAAAAAGCGCAAAGAACTAGCTGCTATTTTTGAAGAGGCGAGGGCCTTAGGCAATTGATGGTATTCTTCCTAACCGCCCACTGCTACTGCCACTGTCACTGCCTACTCCTTTCACTCCTCCCGCAACGCACTAATCGGATTTTCAACGGTTGCTCTAAAGGTTTGCAAATAAATGGTCCCAACTAGTAAACCCAACACCGCCAAAAACGCTCCCGCATAAACAAACGGCGAAATATCAATATGATAAGCAAAATTTTGCAACCACTTAGACACCCAATAGTAACTAATAGGAATACCTGCAGTAGCTGCTAATGAAAGTACCCACAAATATTCTTTTCCCACCAAAAACGTCAAATTGGTTAGATTAGCACCGACAACTCTACGGATAGCCAATTCTTTGGAACGGGTTTTTAAAGCGTAGGCAATTAAGCTGATGAGTCCAATAAAAGAAAGCAAGATAGCAATCAATGCTAATGAACTCAATAGTTGCAGTTGTACACGGTCTTGTTGATAGAGTTGATTAAACAATTCGTCTAAGAAGGAATATTCCAACGCGTAGGGAAACTGTTCATTCCATATCGCTTCTACTTCGGCCAAAGTATTTTCTAAATTGGCCGTTTCCACTTTAATTAAAATATTGGACAGCCAAATGGGTTCGACGGTTAGCACCAGTGGGTCAATTTCATTTCTCAAAGATTCTTGGTGGTAATCTTTCAAGACACCCGTCACGGGTCCATAGGCCAATTCAAAATTGCCAATCGACCAATTAATTTGCTGACCAATTGCTTCGGACGGGTCGTTCCAGCCCAATTGACGCATGGCCGTTTCGTTGATGAGGTATTTTCTAGGCGTTTCGCTTAGGTATCGCTGTGGCGTCAATTCTTCCGTATAAGTAGGTGGTAGTTGTAAAACGTGACTCGTCGTGAAGTTTTCTCCCGCTACCAATTCTAATCCCATCATCTCTACAAAATCGGGGTCCACGATTTGCATATCCATCATTGGCACTTCTTGACCTTCTGACGTTTTTCCTTGAATACGAACGGGGCCCGCATCCCGAATTTCACTCGACGGCATCTGCATGCAAGCACTTACGTCCCTGACCCCAGAAATAGCTTTTAACCGATTTTTGAAGGCCAAATAATTAGTCGTTACTTTTTCTGGTATTTCACTAATCGTCACAATTTGCTCCGACTGCAAGCTAAGATTCTTATGTTGAATAAACGCAAACTGCTGATACGCTACTAGCGCACTTCCCATCAAAATAATAGTCGCACAAAATTGCAAAGTGACCATTCCCCGTTTAACGTTGACGCCTCGGGCGCTTCGCTTCATAGACCAATTATTTCCTTGTTTGATGATTTGTAAAATTTCAATAGAGGATGCGACCATTGCGGGTAATACGCCCGCTAGTAAGCCACTTAGAATAGCCATTCCTGCTAAAAAAATCGCAAAATAGGGGAGCGGGGGAAATAGCACAACACCCGTTAGCTGTCGAAAAAATGGAAAAATGGCTATGGTCATCAGTGTTCCAATAGTTAAAGCGGCAAAACTAAAAATGATAGATTCGGCAAAAGTCGAAATCAATAAATTACGCTGGGAAGCGCCCAATACTTTCCGAACCCCCATTTCCTTTCCCCGACTCATGGCCAAAGCGGAACTCAGATTCGCAAAATTAATAATCGCAATGAGCCAAACGAATAGCCCTACCCAGAAGAATATATTGATGTAAAATGCTTGTCCGTTGGGTTTAATCTCTCTTGCTAAATTCGAAGTCAGATGAATATCTGTTAGTGCTTGCAAGTCGTGTGACACCTTGACGCCATCCTGTAGTTGAATATTTTCGGTGATAAAATCGGGCATCTTGGCCTCTACCGATTCGATGGTTGCCCCTTCTTTTAGTAAAGTGTAAACGTAGGCCCACCCCGAGCGTTCTTCCTCGTTGGCAAAAGAAAATAATACATCTATTGGTAAGTGCGTATTAGCAGGTAAATCCCGCATTACCCCCGTTACTTGATAAGTCGTTTCTGCTTCGCTGTAATCGCCCGTTACCTGCAAGGTTCGACCAATAATATCCGTTGTGGAGAAGTATTTTTTGGCCATCGTTTCCGTCAAAACTACCGAATGGGGAGCGGCCAATGCCGTTTTCGGATTTCCCGAAATCAAGGGAAGCGTAAAAACGTCAAAAATTTCCTTATCTGTGATGTAAGCATTTTGGGGTTTAAACCGTTGGTCGCTTACTCGAATATATCGCTGTTCTTTATTTTGAAATCGAACGAGTGCTTCAATTTCTGAGAAATAATCAGGTAACAAATTGATGTAATCGGACGGCACTCTAGCAAAGTGCACGTCGTAGCCGCTAGTATTGCTAAAATGATAGGTGGGCCGATAAATACGGTCGGCCTTTTCGTGGAAAGATTCGTAGGTGGTCTCTTGAAAGAGGTAAGTGGTTACTAGAATCAAGGTAGCGAAAGCCGTAGCTAGACCAAGAATATTTAAACTACCGTACTGCCAATTTTTCTTAAAATTGCGAAAGGTACTTTTGAGGGCGATAGAAAGATGTTGGAACATGAGGCGATGATTTTACATAGTATCGTAAGGAGACTTTGTCTATACTGTAAAAATAGCCTGTATGGTTTTCCAAAAGGGCGAAAAAATAGTTAAGTAAGCCAACGAAAAGTTAACCTAAACATTTTCCTTCGTCATTTGTAAAATTTCTTCCAAATACTGTCGATGATTGGCCAGGCGGGGAATCTTATTTTGCACGCCAAATTTGCCTCTTGCGCGCATCCAATTGTGGAAAGTTCCTTTGGGTAGGACGGATAGGCGCAATTGTTCCAACGCTAATCCTTTGTAGCGTTTCGCTTCGTAGTCGCCGTTGATTTGTTGCAAATTTTTGTCTAACCGTTTGGCAAAATCGAGGACATTTTGGGGCGCTTTTTCAAACTCCACTAACCATTGGTGGCCGCCTTTTCCCGTTTTTGTAAAATAAATCGGAGCAACAGTATATTCTGAAACAATGGAACGAGTTTCGTCACAAGTTCTGGCAACGGCTTTGTCCGTATTTTCCACCATTACTTCTTCGCCAAAGGCGTTGATAAACTGTTTTGTTCGACCCGTTATTTTGATTTTATAAGGATATTTAGAAGTGAAAGTCACCGTATCGCCGATTTTATATCGCCACAAGCCCGCATTCGTACTAATGAGCATAGCGTAACTTTTTCCTAACTCCACTGCTTCTAAAGAAATCGCCTTAGGACTGTCGCTGTCCCATTCTTCCATCGGTAAAAATTCGTAATAAACACCGTTATTTAAAAGCAATAATAAGTCATCGTCCCCGACGAATTGTTTGGTAGCGAAGAAGCCTTCCGAGGCATTATACGCTTCCATATACACAAAATCGTCTTTCGGCAAAAACTGCTTAAACTGTTCTTTGTAAGGAGCAAATCCCACTCCACCGTGAACATAGACACTTAGCTTGGGCCAAACTTCTAAAATATGTTCCTTTCCCGTTACTTCTAATAAGCGTCGGAACAGCACAATGTTCCAAGTCGGAACGCCCGCAATCATATAAAGGTCTTTATCGTCTTTGGTGAGCTGTACGGTCCGCTCAATTTTTTCTTCCCATTCGGGCATCAGTCCCGTTTTGAAATCGGGAGCGTAAAAGGGGCGTCCAATAGCGGGCATTCGGTGCGCCATAATGGCGGAAATATCTCCAATGGTCGTTTTAGGATATTCGTCAAAAGGGGTAAGGCTACCTACTAAAAGTAAATTTTTATCCGCAAAAACACGGGCGTCAGGTTTATTTTGATACAACATCGACATAGTATCCCAATTCCCTCTGATGTGGTTAGAAAAAAGATTTCTATCCGTCACGGGAATAAACTTACTTTTGTCGCTGGTCGTCCCAGAAGATTTGGAAAACCATTTTACTTGACCACTCCACAACACATCCTTTTCTCCACGCATCATCCGTTGGATATAAGGCTTCAAATCGTCGTAGGAAGAGATAGGAACTTGTTGAGCGAAGTCTTTTGCCGATTGGATGTGTCGATAGCCGAACTGCCTACCCCAATTTGTATGTTTAGTGGCGGCAACCAAATCTTTTAGTACTTGAGTTTGAACGGAATGAGGGTTTTTGATAAATTTTTCAATCCGACCCATTCGCTGCTGGAGGTACCAGCGTACTATTTTATTGACTTGTTCCTTCATCATTAGTGGTGTAAATTGTAGGAAGTTAGTTCGAACTGTGGGACATTTTACTTCGTTGTATCGAATTTTCTACTGATTGAAAACAGTTTAAAAGTAGATAAATTATGTAATTATTTACCATTGAATTCTAAAAAATACTAGATTTTGCAGATTTTTTTTGAATAAAGGCAGCGCTTTAGACAACGGTTTCGTTTTCTGAGCAGCTTAATGACTTAAAAATCTAAATGCAGCCCCTTGCAACTCTCACTACTTTTAGTTTTCAACGTATGATAAAAAAAGAGGGGCTGCCTTATTTTTCTACTCTTCCAACTCTAATACTTCAAATATCTCGTCTAATTCGTCAAACGATTTAAAGCCAACTTTTTCTTCCATTCCTCCTTTCAAATCGATACCCATTGGTTGAAGTTTCTCCAAAATCGGCACGGTGTTTCTTCCATCAAAATTGATGCTCAAAAAAATATCGTATTGTTGACAAAGGCGCTGTACGTCTGTTAATTTCAGCAACGTGTTAGTTGTCCATTTAGAGAAATCAATGCCGTTTTTGTTAAAATCCAATTGAAAATAATCCACATATTCAAAATAACTTTCTAAATGCTTCTCTAAAACTACCAATGTAGTGGAAGGTTCAATAACGACTTCTTTAATAATAGTTTTAATATGGAGGCCATTTAGATGGGTAACGGGTGCGTACATTCCGACTTGGATATATTCTAATTCGAGAAAGTCGATTAACTGTTGACTCTCTTCTAAATCTAGCACGTCCATTTGCCCAATAATCTTTGGGCCTTCAATCCAATCTTTTATCTCCTTTACTTGCGCTAAAGGTAGGGTAGCTAGGCCGCTAGGCGTCAAATCGAAACCTAACCAATCAACGTGCCAGGCGGCGAAATAACGGGCATCCGTTAGGTTCGAAACGCTACTTGCTTTTACTACTGTTTTGAGCATAATTTTCTTTTCAAAAATCGTCAAAAAAAATGCAAAGCTACTAAAAAAAGCTGCCCCATTGGACAGCTTTTCTTATTGCTTTTGTTACTTTTTCAGTAATACTTAATTGGTGTTTGGAACGAAAGGGGGGTAAAATCTTTATGTTTAAGGATTAAACATATTCGTCAGATGGCATACTAATTTTATTACGACCTACCATATAATAAACAATGGTACCAACAAAAGGTAAGAAGAAGACCAAAAGAAACCAGATTAACTTATCGGTATCATTTTTTAGGTCATCTTGTACAATTTCGACGAG
>JBCCQK010000065.1:0-23783 GCA_039024375.1 Bacteroidota bacterium | reverse complement strand
GGAAGTATAAAGTAAAAAGAGCCGTTTGTAAACGTAAAATTTATTTGTGCGTCGTTCCTTACTCATAAAAAAAAAAAAGAAAGTATTATTTTTCTGATAGACGTACAACCAAACAATGACCGTTGAACTAAGAAACTATCGAATAGACGTGGCGGAACAGTTCACCAGACTCAGAAATCACCCTGTTATTTGGGACAATGGCTACGATAAAGTGCCGAATCCATTCACCGTTGCGGATGCCCAAACGTTTATTCAATTACAGTTAGACAAAACGCCTGCCCATCGTCAACTCATCTATTGGAATAATCAGTTAGTAGGCGAAATTGGAATTAATAAAAACTCCGACGTTTTTCGGCTGAGCGCCGAAATGGGCTATTTTATCGGCAAACCCTTTTGGGGAAAAGGTATTGCGACGAAGGCGATTCAGTTGATGGTTGACTATACGTTTCGTCATTTTGATATACTGCGGATTGAAGCGGGCGTTTTTGATTTCAATAAAGCCTCCATGCGGGTTTTGGAGAAAAACGGGTTTTATCTGGAAAGTATTAAACGCCGAGCAGTGTTTAAAAACGGAAAAATTTTGGACGATTACGTTTGGGTGAAGTTACGGAAGTAATTAGTTGATTCGTGACTAGTTCGTGCAAAGCCCTTCAATCCTTATCCTTCCGCCGCTTGCAAAATATTACTGTGCTCCAACGTTCTAAAATCAACGGGCGTAACCGACGAAACGCCCATTTCTTGCATATGTACCCCGTAAATTACATCCACCGCAGCCATCGTTTGCTTGTTGTGTGTCACGACGATGAATTGTGATTTCTCGGCAAATTTTTTGATGATATTGTTGAATTTTTCGATGTTGGCGTCGTCTAAGGGTGCGTCCACCTCATCGAAAATACAGAAAGGAGCAGGCTTTAATAAATAAAGCGCAAACAGTAGGGCAGTCGCCGTCAACGTCTTTTCTCCACCCGATAATTGACTGATGGATTGGGGGCGTTTTCCCTTGGGTTTGGCGGTAATATTGATGGGCGAATCCAGCGGATTATCGGGGTCCGTTAAGACCAAATCACAAATGTCATCCTCCGTAAATAAACTCTGAAATACTTCTTTGAAGGCCGTGCGCACTTTTTCGAAAGCCTCCATAAATTGTAGCGTAGCGGTTGTCTCGATTTCGGAAATGGTTTCAATCAACGAATCCTTCGCCGCAATCACGTCATTGCGTTGTTGAGTAATCGTATCGTAGCGGTCTTTTATCTCGTTGTAGGCTTCGACCGCCATCGGGTTGATTTCGCCGTAATTGTCCAGCCGTTTTTTTAGTTTATCAACTTTAGCCTGTAAGTCGTCCCGATTGAGGCCTTCTTTCGGCTCCATTTTAATGACTTCATTGATGGAAATCTGGAACTCTAATTTCAAGCGTTCGCCGATAGACGAGAGGCTCAATTTGATGTCGTTGAACTTATCTTTGAGTTGATTAATGAGACTTTGAGTATCCAAATATTTTCGGTTGGACTTGCGCAAAGTATCCTCCAATTCGGTGATAAACCCTCGGGCTTTGAAATAGGCTTGTTCGGCACTTCCTAAGGTCTTGGAGCGCTCCTTTTTGATGGCGTAGGACTCCAACAATTTTTCATCCAAGGCTTTCATGGCTTTCAACAATTCGGCAATTTCACCGTCCGAACTATTAATGGTCGCCATATCATTTTCTAGCTTCTCTTTCAACTCTTGCAACTGCTTTTCCCGAAAGGTCAATTCCTGCTGAATCGCGTTGACCATGTTCTGTTGCTTGATGAAAGCGATGTTTTTTTCGTTGAAAGCGTGGTTGGCCACACTCATTTTGTTGGCCACTTCTTTGAACGAGTCGTCCGTATTGGCGAGTTTAGCCTTGGAGGTTTCCGCCGTTTTTCTTTTGGTGACCAATTCCTCGTCAATCACGACGTTATTATCCTTTATTTTGGAAATCCGCAGTTGATTTTGCTCAATCTTGGCGGTTACTTCGCTAGCAAAAGATTCAAAGTTTTCCAATCGAGTTTGAATGGACACTTTTTGCTGCGACAACTGATTAAATACCTGTTTTTCGGAATTAATCGACACCTTCGAAGAACTTTCTTTCAGTGCTTTCAAGTTCGATTTCAGTTCCAATAGGGTAGTGGTGTGGGTATCTTTTTGCTTATCGAGTTCGTTGATGGCTTTTTCTAATATCTCCAAATTCTTTTTCCGACCAATCTTCTTTCCTTCAAAAAGGCCGACCGAACCGCCCGACAGGCTGAATTTTTTCTTAATAAAACCACCCGTTTTGGATAGTAAAACAATTTGGCTATCCTCAATCTTTTCGCTTAATTTATCCACTTCTTTGTCCGTCAAAAAGACATTCGATAGTAAGTGACTAACCAAATGCGTATATTTTTCCTCGACCTCAACCAATTCTGTGGCCCTTGTAAAATTACCGAAGGTCGTCAACGGTGGTGCGTAATCTTGGAAAGCATCCAAAATGAAGAAATTGGCTTTTCCCTTTTGCGTTCGATTCAGTAATTGAACCGCATTGAGTGCCGCTTCCATGTTGTTAACTACATAATAATTTAAGTACGGGTCGAGATAATTTTCAATGGCGACCCGATATGCTTCGTTGACGTAGATGATGTCGGACAGCAAAGGGGCTTTCGTTTTCCAATCTTTATTATTACTTAAAAACTTGATGGATTCGGGAAAGCCTTCCAAATTATCGACCATCGATTTGGTCAATTTGAATTCGTTTTCTTTAGCGTCTAATTTTCTACTAATGGCGGCAATAGTATCGTTTAATTCGCTGATTTCCTTTTCGGTGCGCTCGATTTCAATTTGTCGTTCGCCTTCTTTTTTCTCCAATTTTTCAATCAGCGACGCCTGTTTTTCGGCCTTTTCAGTTAACGCTTTTAGCTGACCACCCAAGGAATCAATTTCGCCTTGCCGACTCATGATTTCCTGCTGGTCTTGCAGTAGCGACCGACCCAACGATTCTAATTGGTTGGTATTGATGGCCTTATTTTTTTCTAGTTCGAAAATAGCCCGTTCCACTTCCTGCTGTGCGTTCAAATACTGGTCTAAATCCGCTTTTAAGGTCGAATGACTCGACTTGATTTTGGCCAGCTCCTCTTCGGCGGCTTCCAGCAACTCGTCCAATTAGGCCTCTTTGCGCTTTTCTTCGTTGATGCGAGAGCGGTAGTTCACCAATTCTTCGTCCAATTGACCAATACGGTCTTTGGTGCGGGTGATTTGACTACTCAGTTTTTCTTTATTGTCTTTGGTAAAAAGCGACCGTTGTTCCAGAATCCGCTTTTCGTTTTCCATTTCTCGGATGCTACCGACGAGGGCGTTTAGCGCCTTTTGACTTTCGGAAAGGTTCTTTTCGTAGTCGAGATTTTTGCGCTTTTCTTCTTCGATTTGCGCCTCCAAATTTCGGTTGTCAATTTCTAATTGGCGAAAGTCATCCATTTCGGACGTCAATCGGCTTTCAATCGACTTGTAATCTTCTTTGTATTCGGCGACTTGAAAAACGGCCAAATCCAGCGCCAATTCTTTATAATTTTTCTTGATTTCGTAGTAGCGTTCGGCTCTTTTGGCTTGCTTTTCCAGCGTCTTTAAATTCCCTTCAATTTCAAACAACAAATCCTCAATTCGCTCCAAATCGGCCTCCGTATTTTTGAGTTTATTGAGGGTTTCCCGCTTGCGTTTTTTATACTTAGAAATACCCGCCGCCTGTTCGAACATTCGTCGTCGGGCGTTCTCCTTATCGCTCAACAAATCATCCACCATATTTAAGGCAATGATAGCATAGGAATTAGAGCCAATCCCCGTGTCTAAGAAAAGCGAAGTAACGTCTTTCAGTCGGCACGGCACGTTGTTGAGGCGATACTCACTTTCGCCACTGCGGTACAACATCCGCGTAACCGTGACCATATTATACTCAGTAGGAAGTAAATTTTTAGTATTTTCGAAGGTCAGAGAGACGGAGGCCGCTCCACTCGCTTTGCGCTTTTTGGTTCCATTGAAAATAACACTCGTCATCTTATCCAAGCGCAGTTCTTTACTCTTTTGCTCGCCCAATACCCAACGAATAGCATCCACAATGTTCGATTTGCCCGACCCGTTGGGGCCGACAACGCCAATTACATCTTCGTTGAAGTGAATTTGGGTGAGGTCCGCAAAGCTCTTAAACCCTTTTATTTCTAGTGTACGCAATCTCATAACCCACAAAAATACGGGTTTTGGTAGAAGTTAGCGAGTGGAAGTGGGGGAAGTTTTCCACATTTAGTGTGTCGGCGGGAAAGGAAGGATTTTATTTAATTGTCAAAGTCTATCTTTCCACTGTTCTCCTCTTCTTTGATGCCAAATACCAATGATATAAACAATAGGTTGGGTAAGTGTATATAGAATTTTAAATGGTGCTTTCAAAAAAACGGCAACCCGTACATTTTTATAGACTAAAGGTGCAGACTCTGGATATTTTTCTAATTGTTTCATTTTTTGATTGAGTTCCTTCCTAAATTGTTTACGATAGGCAGGATTAGAAGTAATATCCATTATATCTTTAATGTCTTCTATTGCTTCTTTGGAAAATATAGTCTTAAACGCCATATTCATCTTTCAAATATTGGTTAACTTGAGTAAGGGTGTAGCCCTCTTTGAAGCCATGTTTTTCTGCTTCAGCAAGTCTTTGGTCGATTATTCTTTTTTCTTCTTCGGATAATACTTCTGATGCTTCTTCAGATATGGTTTCTTTTACTTCTATGAATCCTAAAGAATTAATTAACTCCATGAAAAAAGTGAAGCGATTGTTTGGTATTTTTAGTGTTATGTATTTCATCTTAATTTATGTGCAGTAGGTGAAAAATAGAATATAAAGGTACGCTACTTGCGGTATTTATACAAGCTGTGTTAGGGATTACAAAAACTATGTCGCCGTTTGTCTCAATGAGATAAGCAGCGACATCATTTCTTTATCTTTCTATCGAACCGCTAACCACTCGTCATGCTCCGATGTATCAAAACCCTTCAATTCACAATCAAAAACCTCATAGTTCGTATCTTTATTTTTCATCATCTCTTCGGGCGTAGCGCCCATGCCCGCATTCAAATTGAGGAACGAAACGTCGCCGTTATTGCGAAAGCAGTAGCTACTTACGTTGCCGTTATTATCGGGTAAATCAGGTTTGAAAATACCGTCGATGACGATGTCCACTGCTTCGCCGCCGTTGACGGCCGTAAACAGTTTCCCGTAATCGGTGGTCATGTCCGTTGGCCCTTTTTGGTTGGCAATTACGTTGTCGTGGATGTGAATATTGGTGCTGTACGGGTCAAATTCCTCCGATTTAAAGGGCGTCCCCGTGAATAACCAGCTGTTGACTGCTACACCGAGGGTTTTGTGATTTTTGATGGTGTTATTATACATCTCGATGTTCGAGTGCGACATGATTATCATGCCCGAACCGGGAGGAATCGTACTCACGACCATGCCTTTGGGCGCAAAGTTGGGACCATTATTCCCATCCATTAAATTATCGTAGAACTTGATACGGTCACCATTTACTTGGGGCAAATCGGGCATATCAAAAATTAGCATGCCACCCGTGTTGTTCTTCGCTACGTTATTATACACTTCGCCGCTGATAGTATTTTCGATTTCTAAACCCGCCACGTTGTGGTGTACGTAATTATCCCGAACGACTACGTTGGTGGACTGCCCTACGTAAATACCTGCGTCCATGGCGTAAGAAGCCTCGCATTTTTCCATCAACACATTTTTGCTGCTGACGGGATAAAGGCCGTAAGCGCCGTTGGTAGATTTTTGTCCAGTCGTCCACGTTGTTTCTAAATCTCGCATGACTACGTTTTCGCAGGCTTGTACCTTAATCGCATCGCCTTTGGAATCGGACACGGTGAAACCTTCCAAACGAAGTCCTTTGACGTTTTTGATTAACAATCCTTCGGCGCCTTCAATTTGACTTTTAAAAGAAAGCACCGTTTTACCTTTTCCCGCCCCGACGATGCTGACATCGGGAATGTCGTTCAGCGAAATAGACCGTTTGAAGGAAAAAGTGCCTTCGGGCAGTAGGATTTGTTCGCCCGCTTTGGCTTCGATTAGTCTTTTTTGCAAATCTTTGACGAGGGTTTCGGCTTTCATCGGTTGCGGCCCCGTTGGTTCGGATTGGCAACTGATTAGAATAGAAAACAATAGTAAAGCTAGAAAAGTAGTTAGGCCGTTTTGTTTCATGCTGTTAATAGTTGAGATTTTAGTGAAAAAGTATATCTTACCAAAGGTAATAAAAACTAAAGTAGCAGTTAAAAATAATGGATTTAAATTGGTAGATAATTTCGTTAAAGATGATTGATGGATGTGTTATTTGTTACTGGTTATTAGTTATTCGTTTAGATGTTAAGACCGTACACTAGTATTTCAACTTATTCCTAATCAACAACCATCACTTTTTTATGCGGTTTTTAGTACACTTGCCGTTTACCATGGACCAAATAAAATTTGCAAAGTATGACCATAACGTTAATTGGCGCAGGGAATGTTGGCTACCACTTGGGGCGACGTTTACATAAAAAAGGCTGGACGATTCGACAGGTTTTTAGTCGAAAGTTGGCCAATGCGGAACTATTAGCCACGAAAGTTGGGGCACATGCCATCGACGATTTGATGGCACTTGACGCTCAATCGGATTGGTACATCATTTCGGTCAGCGACGATGCAATTGGCCAAGTTGCTCAACAATTGAGTAAGATTTATGGAATGCAAGATAAATTGGTGGTGCACACTTCAGGAGCGGCTTCTACTAGATTGATTGCTAAATACTTTAAAAGAGCAGGCGTTTTCTACCCTTTGCAAACCTTTTCTAAAAACCGTAAAGTTAAGTTTAGAAATATTCCCATTTGCGTTTACGTAAAAAGACAATCGGACGAAAAAATATTGTTAAAAATAGCCAAAACCATCAGCAAAACAGCCTCAGCAGTGACCGATGCAGACCGTGCGGTACTACACGTAGCCGCCGTTTTTGTCAATAATTTCTCCAATCACCTCTTTCACATTGGACAAACGATTACAGAAAAGGAAGCGGTTACTTTTGATTTACTAAAGCCTTTGATTCAAGAAACGGTCTTAAAAATCGAAGACCAAACCCCATTAGCAATGCAAACGGGACCTGCCCGACGAAATGATACGCAGACGCTCAAAAAGCACGAAGCATATTTGCAAAAATTCCCCGATTTTGCTCAACTTTACAATTTACTCACTAAAAGTATTCAAGATGCGTATCGTCGGTGATATTCCCCATCCTCAATTGAAAATTACTATTTTTCTACACGACAGCAAATACTCCGTTAAGTTCGAATCGGGTTTGTACGAACAGACCTATAAGTTTCGGAGTGGGGGAGCAGTCGATTCGGTTGACGCTATTAAAGCCATAGTGGATGACACTTTTATCCAGTACGTTTTGAATACCCTTCCCACCATGCACCAACAAAAAATGCAAGCAGTTAGTCGGTGGATGGAAAGTCAGGCTTCTTTTGAGTTTGAAGAGATTATTTGATTATTTGGAATCGAGAGTAGAGAATCGGGAATAGAGACTTATGACATTGAGCAACGAGTATGAACAGGCCTTCTATCATTTAAGCCTTCAATCTTCTTAAATTATGATAAAACAATTCCTAATTGCATGCCTACTTCCCGTCAGCAACTTTGTGTTTAGTCAAGTAAACCACTGGGAAACTATCGTTTTCGGCACCGACGAATGGCAGTATTTCATCGGCAATCGAGAACCCGCCGCCGAGTGGCCTACCCCCGAATTTGCCGCCGGAGGATGGTTGTCGGGTGATGGTCCCATTGGTTACGGTGACGGAGACGACCAAACGGTGATTCCACCGACCTACGCCGTTTATCTGCGCAAAAAGTTTACGATTGTGGATAAATCGGCTATCGAAACGATGATATTTCAAGCGGATTACGACGACGGTTTTGTGGCCTATTTGAACGGCGTCGAAATTGGACGAGCGAATATTGAAGGGAATCCGCCTTTATACGACACCGATACGAATACCGACCACGAAGCGACTTTGTACAGCATTGGACAAGTAGAATCCACTATTTTGGACGCCGCTTTGGTCGAGGAGTTATTAAGAGAAGGAGAAAATACGCTGGCCGTTCAAGTGCACAATCGGTTCGGTCCCGAATCGTCGGATATGACCGCCAATTTTTATCTAACGTTGGGCCTCAATAATGACACTCGAAACTATCGTTCCACGCCCAATTGGTTTGTAGAACCTTTCGAAAATTCTACTTTACCTATTGTAAAAATAACGACGAATTTTACCATTAATAGGGTGCAACGCATTAATGGAACGCTAGAAATAGTCAATAACGAGTCGGGGATGAATAGCTTTTTTGATGAAGGTAACGAATATACTGGCTCCATTGCGGTGAAGTTTCGGGGGCAATCCTCGCTGGGTTTTCCCAAAAAAAATTATAGTTTCGAAACAAGGGACGCTGCGGGCGAAGATTTAGATACCACTTTTTTGAATTTTCCACCCGAAGAAGACTGGGTCTTGCACGGGCCTTTTTCAGATAAGTCGCTTATGCGCAACGTGCTGACGATGGAGTTGGCACGGCGAATGGGACAATACGCTAGTAAAACGCAGTACGTCGAATTGTACGTCAATGGCGATTATCAAGGTATTTATGTCTTGATGGAAAATATCAAACGAGGAGAAGGACGGGTAGATATTGCTAGGCTGCGGGACGAGGATATTGAGGGAGACGAATTGACGGGTGGCTACATCTATAAAATTGACAAAGATGCGGCCGATTGGTTCTCCAATTTTGGGGTACAAAATAATGCTAATCGGAAATTAGAATACCAGTTGGTCTATCCCGACATCGACAAAGTACAACCCGAACAGTTTGCCTACATCCAGTCCTACGTGGATAGTTTCGAACGGGCGATGCGAAATCCCAACTTACAGTACGGTGGGAAATCCTACGACGAATACATTGACTTGAAATCTTTTGCGGAAGCGCATCTGTTAAACGAATTGGGTAGAAACGTCGATGGGTATCGGCTGAGTAGTTACTTTCACAAACAAAAAGATAGCGATGGCGGAAAGATTTTTGCGGGGCCCGTTTGGGATTTTAATTTGGCGTATCGCAATGCGGATTACTGCAACGGAGATGCCACCGTTGGACTCATTTATTACCGTTTTTGTGATAATAACTATCCTTTTTGGTGGGATAAATTGTTTAAAACGGAGGAGTTCACCAACCTTACCAAATGCCGCTGGGAAGAACTACGACGAGGACCTTTTCATACCGATTCTATTTTCGCCTTCATCGACGAGCAAGTGGAATACTTGCAACCCGCTTTAAGTCGAAATTTTCAAAAATGGAATATTTTCGGTCGGTACGTTTGGCCCAATCCAAGACCATTAGCTAATAGCTATTCGGAAGAAATTCAATTGATGAAAAACTGGATTGAGCGTCGGTTGAATTGGATGGATACGGGTGTTCTAGGAGATTGTGTCATCGTTTCTACGGAGGAAGTTGACGTAGAAAAACTTTTCCAAATTAGTCCTAATCCTGCTAGTCGGCAATTAAACGTTCAGCTTTCGGATAATCTTCGAAACAAGGAAGTAGAAATTTACTTATCGAATTCATTGGGACAGCAAGTACATCAAATAATAGTTTCTGATAATATTATGCTGAACATCAACGATTTGCCGAAAGGTATTTATTTATTGAACGTAAGCGTGGACGGGCAATGGTGGAGTGAGAAAGTCATAATTCAGTAGATTTTCTTTTTTTGGTAAAAAAATGCTAGCTTTAGGCGATTGTTTAATCTAAACAGTAATAAGCTATCCAATTAACTTTCGAAGTTAAGTTGTAAGACCCAACTAGGTAGCACTTAGGCAAAATAAAATTAATAATCATCCATTTATACCGCTCTTTGTCCTTTTAAGAAATTTAAAAAGTGCTTCCATAATCCATTATGCAAGAACTTTTGCAGCCCGTCCGCTTTGCGGTTCAGGAATTTACATTCCTTCATCTTAAAAGAAAAAATAGCTGGTCTAACTGGCTAATTATTTTCTTTATTTTGACTTATTGAAATAGTTTTTACTTATTGTAATCTACTATTTTTAAGCATAGTTAGGAATCTGACTGCTGACAGATTTATCGGTCTGACCTCTGGCTTCTCATTCACAAAAAGAGAAACTACCATGATTTATGCTTTAGTGATTTTAGTTCTACTGGGATTGTACGCAGGTTCGACATACAATAAATTGGTCCGCGCTCGAACGATGGTCGAAGAAGGATGGAGTGGTATTGACGTTCAGTTGAAAAAGCGGTACAACCTAATTCCTAACCTTATAGAAACGGTAAAAGGCTACGCTTCCCACGAAAAAGAGACGCTCAATCGGGTGATTGAAGCTCGAAATACGGCGCAAAATGCTACGGGCGTTCAAGCCACCAAAGCGGCCGAGCAACAACTACAAGCAGCCATGGCTAACGTTTTTGCACTGGCCGAGGCCTACCCCGATTTGAAAGCTAATACCAATTTCCTACAATTACAAAATGAGTTGTCCAAAATAGAGGATGATGTCGAGAAGGCACGTCGTTACTATAACGGGACGGTTCGAGAAAAGAACGTGCTAGTAGAATCTTTTCCTAGTAATTTGGTGGCTAACATGTTCAATTTTTATTTAGCGGACTTCTTCGAGATTGATAATGCAACAGAGAGAGCGGTGCCGAAAGTCAAGTTTTAAGAAGTGCTTTGGAGTAGAGCGTAGCCAATACAAGGTGTGTACACGGTAGCATTGGAAAGAGAAGAACTGGGGTGGCTTTTTGTCCAGCGTCTGAAATTCCGTGTAGGGGTTGTGTAGAAAGTCATTAGATGTAAATAATTACATTGGTAACTTTTAAGTTGATTTGGGAGAATTGCTTTATTGTTTTATTGCTAAATTGTTGTTTTACAATAGGTTAAAATAACAATTCAACAATTTTAGCAATAAAACAACTACTCTAAATTATTTGACTACACATTTGATTTTCATTTATTTATACCCTTTTTACACAACCCCTATTTATTTCCTCGCCCCTTAACAAAAAAAGCGCTCCAACCGAAGTTGGAGCGCCATTTTTTTATCTCTAAACGCTAGAGGTAAAGTGGTTAGTAGTCGTTTGACTGATAATTAATCGACTGTATTAAGAGGAACAAGAATCTAAAAAATAGTACTTTATCCAACTGTTTACTAGTTACAAATCACTAGTCACTAATCAACTAATTACAAATCGCTAGACTAGTAACGGTCACGTCCACCGCCGTAGCCACCGCCACCGCCGTAGCCGCCACCACCACCGTAGCCACCGCCACCGCCGTAGCCACCACGTCCGCCGCCACCGCCGTAGCCGCCTCGTCCGCCGCCACCGTAGCCACCACGGCCACCTCGACCTCGGTCTCTATTTTCCCTAGGTTCTGCTTTCTTTACAACAATAGTTCTTCCGTCTAATTCAGCTTCGTTTAAATCGTCAATTGCAGCTTGTGCTTCGTCATCATTAGGCATTTCAACAAATCCAAATCCTTTCGAACGTCCAGTAAACTTGTCCATAATAATCTTCACAGAGTCAACTGCTCCGAATTCTTCAAATGCGTCCCGTAAGTCGTTTTCTTCGGTGTTAAAACTTAGTTTTGCAACAAAAATGTTCATAAATAAAAATTGAAATAAAAAATTAAAAAAAGTAACGGCTAAAAAAAGGAAAAACTTGAACTTAACGATGGTTAAAAAAGCTATACAATTAAAGCTGTCACGAAAAAAAGGGAAATGTACTCACACCTTATCGTACGATAATCACAGAAAGAAGGAAAAGGAATTAAAGGAAAAAGAAATATAGGAAGGAAAAATCAAACTTTTATTTCAGAATCGGTTAATAATATCTACTAATTTCGTGCGGTTGATGCAGATTGAATGGTGTAAGTCATTTCTAAATACTATACAAAAATAGCTGTTTTTATTATATAAATCCACTTTTCAAAAAATATTTATTCCTAAACTGATATTAAGACGGTATTATTGTCGAATGGTCACTTTGGATAAATTTACCGCTTATGTAAGACAAGATTATTATAGAGCCCTAAACCTACGCTAAAGAATCAATCTCTCTTGAGAATTTCCGCTGGATTTGTTCGCATAACATGAAAAATCTTAATGGCAATTGTAATGAATGCCATTAAAAGAATAATCGAACTTGCTAAAACTATCATTATAGGACTTATGCCAGCATGTTAGTGAGTACCAACTGCAAATCAAGTTCCGACCACATTCGGTTAATCCAATCTGCCCAAATGTCCGTCACCCCCAACGCAATAACTAGGGCTAGTAGACAGACCAAAAAACTTTCCGCTAGCAACTGTCCTATCAATTGCTTTTGGGAGCTACCCATAACTTTTCGGACACCAATTTCTTTTAATCTTTTACTCGAAAGTGACACGGACATATTAGCAAAATTCAAACAAGCAGCTAGTAAAAGCAAAATGCAGGAAACAATATTTGACCAAATAGAGGCGGACGGCATATCATAGCGAAAATTATTCCACTGGATTTCGGAAGAATGTTGGGCCATTTCCGCTAAGGGGGATAACGAAAATTGCAACGTATTAAAATCGGGTAACGCCGCTTGGTGTGCTTCTACATATTGGTTTAGCTGTCTAGTGATTGATTCAATGGGTAGTGCTTCGCCAACGGCTAAGAAAACGCCTTCTCGCCACTGTTTCCAATCTTCTATGACTAAGGCATTTCCATTAGGAGTTATTTTATTTTTGTAATTTGTTATAAAATGAAAATGGATACTTGAGTTTTTAGGGTAATCTCTAATTACTCCTGTGACTATCAAATCCTTTTGCCAATCCGTATCGCTATACATCGTCACTTTCTGCCCGATTGGATTTTCTTTTCCAAAGTATTTTTTTACCATTTTTTCTGTCAGTAACACTGTGCTGGGGTCGGCTATATGGGTAGTTCCTTCCGCTAATTCAAAATCGAACCAGTCCAAAAAGTTCCCTTCTGTAAATAGAACATCTTCATTGAAATTTTGATTTCTTACCCGCACGGCTTCCCAAGAGAAATCCATAGCTATCGCATCCTCCACTCCTGCTATATTCGCTTTGGTTAATGCGGCCAAAGGAGCGGGAGCCACGCCGTAGGTCTCTTGGTTTAATGTCTTAATGGTGTTCACTCGGTACAACTGTTGGGCTTTGGTATGGAATAAATCAAATTCCGCATCGTACTGCCATAGTAAGTAGGAAATAATACATCCTGCCAGCCCTAAACTTAATCCAATGGTGTTGATGGCAACATACATTTTATGGTTGCTTAGGTGTCTTACAGCAATTTTGAAATAATTCTGATGCATGGCGATATTTTTTTGGTGATGCTACTCTAAAAGAAAACAACGGATGTGCCAATATTATAAAAATCTGATAATCAATTTTTTAGGGTAAATCGCTAGAAGTAAAAATACTTGCCATTGTCCGAAAGTGGATGACTAGTGTTCGGATGTGGACTTGTTTTTCAATAGTGATAAGTGTGGATAAAAGAGATAAATAAATTGGTAAAAGCGGAAATAAACTAATAGAAAGTTGCTTAAAATGAGTGGAACAACTAACTTTATGAGTAATTACACAAAAAACAAACCTAGCACGCAAACCTCACATACGTAATTGATTGGTGATCATAAAAATGGCGCCGTTTCCTTCAAATCTAGTCCCTCCAACGACAATTTCATGGCGCCATTCCTATATTTCCTAAATTAGGTCAACAATCATCAATCAGTACTTCAAAAATAACTACACATTTTTTAACCACGATTTAGCGATATGAGAAAACTATCACTTTTAGCCTACTTTTTAGTTGGTGCGATGAGCCTTTGGGCAGCTTCGCCCAAAAACGTCACCTACAGCGTGCAAGCTACTCCCTTCGCCACGGAGTTTGGAAATAATTTTGCTTACTACCATGTCAACTTAAACTTACAAGATTTGACCCGAGTTGCCAAAAATGGTAATATCCAAGTAGCCATTGAATTTGAAAAAGGAATGGACATCAAAGAGACTCGGTTTGAAAAGAAGCCCAACGGAGCCATTTATTACGTGACGGATTTTTCGACGCCTAGGTACCGAGCAATAATTTCGGACCAAGAAGGAACCGTTCTTTCGGAAAAAAGTTACGGTGGGTTTGATAAGTCGATGGATTTTGGCAAGGAACGGAGCTATTCGGAAAGCGATTTGGCCGAAAAGTGGCTAAACGAGAAAGACCGATTTTTGCAAAAGGTCGAGTTTCAAAATTTAGATTTCTCCGAATTGGAAGCTGATTTGTTGGCCGTATTGGAAACAATGCCCGAATTGAATAGGGTCGCCAACAACGTAAGTGCGTCCTCTACTCCAAGAACTAATTTTGACGAATCTGCTCTTACGGGCAAGACTTCTAATGAAAACACATTCCTAGAAGACGTAGATGCCTCTGAAACCACTCAAGAAATCAACGAAGCAGCTGCCGCTGAGGAATCAGAAGTGCTGAAAGATCCTTTTGCTGAGTTGAACGAACCCGTCGAGGATGAAGAACTAGCGGCCAATGGCCAATCGGCGCCCGACGCCCCTGTGGACTACGAAGCGACAGCTTCTGAGGAGCAAGAAAAAGTAGCGAAGAAAGAAAAAAAGCCTTCTAAGAAAGAGCGGATTACGCCCGTCATGTCCGAGGAAAAAAATATTGTCAAACTCAACTTACCGAATTTAGCCTTTGGCAACTTAACCCTAAATTACGAAAGAGTGTTGTCGGCTAGAAATTCCGTGACACTAAACTTGGGGTACATTCGCCCGCAGTCCGTTAATTATTTGGTCCCCACCGAAATTGAGAATGGCGAAGTGGAACTAGAAGGACTCATCGACAACCGTTTTAGTGGATTGACAGCGACTTTGGAATACCGAATGTACGGCAAGAAAAAAGGAGCGCCGAAAGGCTTTTTCTATGCGCCCTATTTACGGTACGCCAATTACAGCTACGACTTTACGGACGAATTTGATACGGAGTCCTCCACTACCACCGATTACTACAACATTGAGTCCAAATTAAGTACCGTCGGGTTGGGCATACAGATTGGTTTTCAGTGGTTTATTGCCGACCGAATTTCTATCGACTGGGGATTATTGGGCGTGGCAGCGCAGTACTACACGTTTAGTTCTACCTTCACGAGTACGGACGATTCGTTCGATTACGGCGAATTGGAGGCTGAGTTTACCAGTGATATAGACGATACGCCGCTGTCGAGTAGTGGTTTGGAATTTACGGCTTCGGAGGATAATTTGAAATTGAAGTGGCCGCTATTGTTTGGTGGGGCACGAACGTATTTGTCGGTTGGGTATAAGTTTTAAATTGTAGCTCGTTCCGTTGCTAAGAGGTATAACTAGCAACGGAACGATTTTCGTTGGACTTATGTTATAGTTTTAGTATCTTTGGTAAAAAACCAGAAAAGAACTAACAGCTATGGCTTCAGAAATAAAAGAACGGGCCAATTTTTTAGAGGAATCGCTCAATCGTTTCATCATCAACGTTGATAAATCGAGTTATCGACTTAACCAAGAACTGCAACGACTAAGTCGTGAAGTAGAAAAGACTTCCCAAGTAGTACAAAGTCTTAGCGTAGAAATGAAGGCATTCAAAGAAGAAATGCAAGCTGACCGAGAGCAATATAGGGAAGAAATGCAAGCTGACCGAGAGCAATATAGGGACGAAATGCAAGCTGACCGAAAGCGATATAGGGACGAAATGCAAGCTAACCGAGAGCGGTACAGGAAAGAAAATCAAATTGAACGGGCGCAGTACAGAAAAGAAATGCAAATTGAGAGAGCACAGTACCGAGAAGAAATGCGTATCGACCTAGCGGCTTTTAAAGAAGAAATGCGTCAAAGTCGCAGAGAACTCAACAAAAAATGGGGCGAATTGGCCAACAAGCTGGGTACTTTTGCCGAAGATATTGCGGCGCCAAACTTACCCCGAATTGCCAGAGAGCAATTTAATGAAGCGAATCATATTTTCTTTGCGACCAATCTATACAAATCTGCCCCTGGAAAAAAAGAAGTCATTTACGAATTTGATGCTATCCTAGAAACTGAAAATGCGCTTTTCTTCCTAGAGTCAAAATATACGGTCCGGGGAAAGTACATCAATGGTTTGCCTACCATTATTGATAACTTCAAAACTTGTTTTCCCGAATATGCCGATAAGGAGTTTATCCCCATTTTTGCCAGTATGAAATTACACGCAAATACCCTAAAAAAACTCACCAGAATGAATATTTACGCCATGGCCATGGGCGACCGAACAATGGAACTCTTCAACTTCGACGATTTGCAAAAGAAGCGGACTCCTTCTAAGCCGTAAGCAGAATTCCAAATTAGCAGTTCCAATTTAACGCCCCCAATACGATTGCCAAAGTATTCGACGAGAACTACCGAATCGTTTTTGAATGTACGGGGAATGAGTGTGAAGAATCCATTGAATTGTCCAATTTAGCAGTGGGAACGTATTTTACAGATATTCAATTCTACGACGAAAACTGGCAGTTTATCTGCGAAGACCGACGAGAGGTGGAAGTGACGGGAGATGGAGGGCCTTGCGATACGACGGTTTGCCAAGGAGATGTTTGGCTGCGTACGCAGGCGGAGGTGGATGCCTTTTGTGGTTGTGAGGTGATTGAGGGCTTTTTGAGGATTGGTGAAGAAAGTATAGTAACAACTACGGAAAGTGACATCAGCGACCTGTCGAACTTGAGTAGCATTCGACGGGTTAGAGGTTTTGTTCAAATATTTAAAACACAACTAACCAACCTGAAAGGGCTGGGTGGACTTAAGCAGGTGAGTTCCTTAGGTATTGGGGCCAATGGTCAATTAACTTCCTTGGATGGTTTGCGCCAATTAGAACGCGTTGACCTCTTATTATCGTTTATAAATAATCCGAAACTTCAGAAGTTAGATGGATTGGAACGATTAAATTTTATTGGTCAACAAATTATCTTGATTGGTAACGACCAGCTCAATTCTATTGAAATTTTAAAAAATAATACCAATACCACGCTTGACCGAATTCAGATTCTCCGCAATAATTCGTTGCTAAATCTGGAAGGACTGAACAACGTTACTTCCATTCGTACAAACAAACAGGGACTTTTGATAATTGGAGATAATGCCCAATTACGAGATATTTCTGCTTTGCAGCAAATTACCTTCATTGAAGACGGATTAACAATTGATTCCAATCCTAACTTATTAGACTGCTGCCCCATTGCCCACTTAATCGACGACGACCCCAATAATGGTCAAGTTGCAGGGGGAATCAATATTAATGATAATGGGTTTAGTTGTAATTCGGTGTAGACGGTCACTGAGACCTGTGTTAACACAACGACGGACTGCGACAACATCGTCGTAGAAACTAACCAAGACTTCATCAACCTAAAAAATCTAACGGCCCCGAACGTCATTGCCAAAGTATTCGACAAGGATTATCGAATTGTTTTTGAATGTACCAGTAGAGAATGTGAGGAATTTATCGCCGTCGAGAACCTAGCGGCGGGCACTTACTTTACGGATATTCAATTTTACGATGCCAATTGGCAGTTTATCTGCGAAGACCGACTGGAAGAAATCGGAAACATTTTAATTGCTTCTAATGGTCGATTAGCCAACATAGATGCACTTGCTAATGTCAAAAGAACCAATAGTTTAACCATCGATATTAATGAGTCGCTATCCGATTGCTGTGCTATTCAACATTTGATTGACGACGACCCCAATAATGGTGTCGTCAGCGGTGCTGTAAGAATTCAACGCAATCTAGCCGAATGCGCTAGCGTCCAAGCCGTTTTGGACAACTGCCAAGAACCAACCAAACCATCTTGTCGGAACATCAGGGTGCAGACAACCGACAATAGCTTGACGATTGGAAAATTAACGACACCGATTGAAATCGTTAAGGTGTTCGATAAGGACTATTGCAAAATCTTCGAATGTTTTGCCGATTGCGAAGAAACTATTTCGCTCAATAATCTAGATGCTGGAACGTACAACTTAGTCGTCAATTTCTACGACGAAAACTGGCGAGACATTTGTGAATTGACGGAGGCGATTCACGTCGGTTCGGACGAGTCCGCAAGTGGTCGAAGTACGCCTTTGGCCTTGGCCGATTTCACGCTTTCGCCTAACCCCGCTACGGAAACGGTGAACCTACAACTGAAAGATTGGGGCAACGAGGTCGTTCATTTGCAACTCGTCAATCAGTTGGGGAAAGTGGTGCAGTTGCAAACGGTTGATGCTTCGGTCGGTAGCATTACGTTGAATCTTTCGGACGTTCAAAATGGGTTGTATTTTGTGCAAATGCAGTCGAATGGGCGGCGGTTGGTGACTAAGAAGTTGTTGGTGAATCGGTTGTATTAGTATTGGCGTTGTTTTTACGGAGCATATTTAAAAAGAGTAACTACTTAGCACTTTTTTTACCATAAAGTCTATACAGCTCATAGAGTCCATAAAGTTTTTTTCGAGCGGTAGCATTGACTATTTTGTACTGTTTTGGCGTTTTCAATATAGGGTGGTAAGTAGTTACTATAAAGATACTTCACGTAGAGAACGCAAAGTTCGCATAGGTTTGATTGTCCTTACTCTGCGGACTCTGCTATCTCTGCGTGATAAAAAAGTAATTTTCACCCCCTACCTTTTCTTATAGTTTACCCCTCACAAGCTATTTATCATTTACCCCTCGTTTTCAATCAAAACCCATTCTTAGGCATATCATCAACCGTGGTTTTTACAATAAAGTGAGTTTTTTATAGGAGCAAGGAGTCAAAGCTGCGCTCGAAAAAATTCTCCATACGGATTTTGCATGTACTTTATGCACTCTCCATACGGACACGTCTGTGCATCCCTTTATGGTAAAAAAAACGGAACGGTGAGCGACTACATTCACTCTTTACCTTTAAACAAAAATTATGAACCAAAAAAAAATTACCCAACTTCTAGTCTTGAGCGCCTGCTTATGCACCCAACTCCTCTTTGCCCAAAGTAGCACGATTGACTGCGAAAGTATTACCATGCAATCAACGGGCAGTCAACTGACCATTACCGGTTTGGCCGCCCCGAATGCCATCATCAAAGTATTCGACGACGATTGGCAACTCTTTTTTGAATGCGATAGTGATTGTGGCGACGTACTAACTTTTTCCGATTTGCCGGCTGGAGATACGTACCACTTGGATGCACAGCTTTACGACGAAAATTGGCAACTTGTTTGCGGCGAGCGACTCGACCAACAGATAGGGGTTAGCGGAGGAGAGATATGTCCCGATGCGGTTTGTAACGGGAACGTTTATCTCAAATCACAAGCCGAAGTTGATGCCTTTCGCGGCTGCGAAGCCATTGGTGGCGAATTAATCATTGGATTCTTTTTTACCGACGACAAATCGGATATCACGTCCATAGCGAACTTGTCCCAATTGAAGCGAGTCCAAGGTAGGTTGGCGATAGCCAATAACCCCAATTTGACTGATTTACGAGGATTAGAACAGGTAGAGAATGTGGGTTCCGTCGCTTTGAAAAATAATACGGATTTGAGAAACGTAGATGCGTTGGAAAACCTAACCCAAATTGAATTCAACCTTGAAATTCAGAACTGTCCGTCGCTGTCCAATATAAATGGCGTTCGGAATTTGAACTTTGTGCAACGAATAAATTTTTTTAATACCGCTATTGAAAGCTTGCAACCGCTCGCCAATCTCGAAAATACCTATTTAAGTGGTCTATCCATTCGAGAATGTAATTCGTTGACCTCCTTAGATGGGTTGGAAAACCTCGGTCAAATAGATGGGCAGTCGTTCAACCCGTTCTATATTACTAGCAACGCCCTGCTTGAAAATGTTAGTGCGCTGAGAAATCTACGTTTCGTTAACGGCAATCTGGGGATTTTTGATAATCCAATGTTAAACGATTGTTGTGGTATCGCCCAACTCATTGGTGCCGACCAAAGCAACGGTTCTGTAATCGGGAGTATCAATGTTACGAGAAATTTAATGGGTTGTAACAGCCCAACGGAAATACAAGACAATTGTACAACGAAGGGCGATGCCGCCTGCGATGTCCTAGAAATCAGTAGCGCCGATAATCAGTTGGTGATTAAAAATGTGACGGCACCGATTGCGAATATTAAAGTATATGATGATAACTTTCAACTCGTTTTTGAATGTAACGGAAATTGCGAAACGGACATCACGATTCCCAATTTAAACAGATGCGAGGTGTATTCCTACGATATTCAGCTATTCACCGAAAACTACGAGCATATTTGTAGTCGAGTGGGCGATGTGCCCATCAAAGGGTCATTGACCGAACCTGCTGTTTGTAAGGGCGACATTTGGCTGCGCACTCAGGCAGAGGTTGATGCTTTTTGTGGTTGTGACAAAATTGAGGGAAACTTGAATATTGGTTCGGTGACCCAAAATCCTTTGTCGAATATTACGGATATTTCCAATTTGTCTAACCTCAAAGAGGTGACGGGATTCGTTAATATCCGAAATAGCCAAATCCGAACACAATTGAAGGGTTGAGTTTGGAAAAAGTTACAGGTATTGGTAGTAGTTGTCAGATTACGAATAATCCCTTTTTAGAACGCATTGACTTACCCAATAATCTAGTCGTTAACGGGGCGCTACAAATTCTTAGTAATGCCTCGCTGACGAGCATTAGTGGGGTGAATAACTCCACTAATTTTGGAAGTATTTCCATTTTCGATAACGAGCGACTGTCCAGTTTAACGGCTTTTGCGCAGTTACAAGTGACCGAAGGCGTAAGTATTGTCAAAAGTCCATTGCTAAAAGAAATCACCAACTTTGGGGCATTAACCGTGAGTCAGCAATTGGTTCAGATTGCTAATAACGATGGGCTAGAACGAGTGGTATTTCCAAAATTGGCGGCTACCGCTTTGTTGTCCATTAGAGAAAATGTTATGCTTATGGAAGTAACTATTGACGCTAATCTTACCGTTGCGGACCGATTGCAAGTCACCCAGAATCCTAATTTGAGCGATTGTTGTATTTTTAAAAACTTGTTTGACGATAATCCACTCAACGGAGAGGCAAGGGGCGAAATAATCATTGCCGAAAATACGGTAGTTTGCGAATCCGTAGAAACAATTGTGTCAAGTTGTGACGATACGGGAGCAACGGGCTGTGAAGTCCTCAGAATAGAATCCAATAAGACGTTTATAGAGTTTTTATAATCTCACTGCACCTAATGTGATTCTTAAAGTATTTGATAGTGATTATAGAATAATTTATGAATGTACAGGATGCCAAGAGTCCGAATCGGTTAACAACTTATCGCCTGGTGTTTACTACACAGATATTCAGTTCTACGATGAGAATTGGCAGTTCATATGTGAAGATAAGCGAGAATTTACTATTAAAGAACCCGAAAATCCTTGTGGTAAAAATATGTGTAGAGGTGATTTAGTCGCCTATACCCAAGGACAAATTGATGAACTTTGTGCTTGCGGAGAACTCAATGGTAGCTTAACAATAGGGGCCAGGTCTATTCAAAACGGCGTCGCTTTTCCACCAGTTGATATCAATAATTTGAATGCTTTGAGTGGTCTAAGGAAAATAACGGGTTCTTTAGTAATTGTTCTAACAGAACTTGAAAATTTAGAAGGATTAGAAAATCTTACGGAATTAGGCTCCCTAACCATTATTGGAAATGACAAGCTAACAGACCTAAGTGCTTTAAAACAAATTCAGCAACTACGTCATCTTAGTTTAAGATTTAATACACAGATAAAGAAGTTAGATGACTTGGAAGCTATCAAGCAAGTAGGTTCAATTGCTTTAGAAGGAAATAGACTAGAGGAACTAACTCATCTTAGTCAAATCAACAAAGATTCTTTAAAGGGAATTTCCATAATAAATTGTGATGAACTGTCCTCCTTAGAAGGATTAGAAGGAATAACAAATCTAAACGATATTTTGGTTACTTCGAATGACCAGTTGAAGAATATTCAAGCGTTTAGTAGTATCAAATCGACTAATCAATTGGTTATTGCAAATAATACTCAGTTGTCAGATTGCTGTGCTATCCAGCACTTGATTGACGATGACGTAACTAACGGGCTGGTGGGTGGCGGTATTAATATTTCGCTTAATGCGATGGAATGTAGTTCCGTAGAAAAAGTAATAGATAATTGTGGGGGCGAGGTTCCTTGTGAACCCAATATTTGTCAAGGAGACATCACCCTGCGCACCCAAGCGGAAGTCGATGCCTTTTGCGGCTGCGAGGTAATTGAAGGAAATTTAGGAATAGGTGCAACGTCGATAGAAACAGCAGATATTACCTCGCTGGCCAACTTGCTTAATTTGAAAGAAGTAAAAGGAGGGATGTCCATTGCATTCACCTTACTAACCGATTTAGACGGTTTGGAAAATTTAACGTCGAGCCTAAACTTTGTGGTGGTCAAAAACCCCAATTTGCGCCAACTGGATGCTTTGACCAGCTTAGCCACCGTTAAGCAATTGCTCATTTTGGACAGTAATACGGCTTTATCCGAAACGGGAAATTGGAGCAGCCTAAGACAGATTGGTGGGCTTCGGGTCCACAATTCGGATATACTGAATCTTAACTTTTTGCGCAATTTGGAAAACAAGGAATTGTCTCGTTTGGAGGTATTTAGCTGTCCGATGCTGGAAAGTTTGAACGGTTTGGAAAATATTACGACCGTCACGGATGGCACCTATCCCGCAATGGTCATTGCAGACAATCCAAATCTGGTCGATATTAGCAGTTTGCAAAATATTACCTTGGTAGAAAATGGACTGGTACTGATTAGAAATGCTCGGCTCGAAGACTGTTGTTCCATTGCCCACTTGATTGATTTTGACCTAGATAACGGTGTCGCCAATGGCCTACAACAAGTAGAAGAAAATGCGGGCGACTGTTTCAGTAACGAAGCAGTTTTAGAAAACTGCACAGATGAGGAATTTTCCTGCGACAATATTCGAGTCGATTATACGGACGAGACACTTACCATCAGCGGCCTGACGGCGCCCATCGAAATTGTCAAAGTGTTCGATAAAGATTGGAACCAGTTGTTTGACTGTTTTGCCGATTGCCCCGCCGCTATACCCATCCCCAATCTCAATTCCTCCCTTTTCCGCATCCAAGTGACCGCTTACGACGAAAACTGGAACTTCCTCTGCAACGGTGACCAATATTTTGAACCCGCAGGCAGCAGAACGCTCAATTTGCTTTTGCCCGAAGACTTCACGCTGTCGCCCAACCCAGCAGCGGAGACGACGACGATTAATTTGCGAAAGCTGGAAGGAGAAGCGATTACGCTACAATTATTCAATTCATTTGGGCAAGAAGTTTATCAAAGAACTATTCCGCAAGTTACGGAACAGGATGAGACGATTGACCTAGCTGGTTTTACAAACGGTTTGTATGTATTGAAAATAAAGCCAGATGGGAAGCGAGGCTTTGCTAAGAAGTTAGTGGTGAATCGGATGTACTAATTAACCCAAGTTGCTAAGCAGGCGATACTTTGCCAGTATCTCCTGCTTTTTTAAGCGCATAAAAGAAAGAGATGCTGACAAAGCACCGCTTTCTAATCTAAGCAGGCGATACTTTGCCAGTCTATTGACACCCCACATCTTTTTAGAGATGAAAAGGTGCATCGCACCG